>WGCR01000489.1 GCA_015493675.1 Anaerolineae bacterium | reverse complement strand
GGAACAGACGCCATGAGCGGCTGCACGCCGATAAGGAATGAAAATGGAACGCAGACACATCCGATGTCCGCAGATTCTCGCAGATTATTTTGATTTTATCTGTTTTTATCTGCGTAGATCGGCTTTTTCTGCGTCATCTGCGTTCTATTTACGGAGCAACGAACGAAAAATCATGGTGGCGCCACATGAGCTATTTTAACATACCCGTCAAAATCCCAAAGAAAATCTATCGCCGCACTTCTCACACATTTCACCACCGAAATCCCCCTGTTTTGAGCCTGTAAAAAACCCCAATTGGCATATTTCTAAAAAATGCGTTAGGATAATGATGTTTTCGCCCTGTCAAACAGCACTGGGGGGCAAATTGCCCAACATGACGCCAGCAGAATGGAAAGAAACGATGACAATCATCGCTCTCTGTTCCCATCGACTGGTGTGCGCAGCGCTGCCCCATTTACACATTCTTCGCCATTTTCAAAATCCTTTTTATCAGCCAAGAGGCCCGTGTTGAAAGCATTTGATTACATCCGACCCCAAAGCCTGGAGGAAGCCGAAGGCCATCTCACTCAGGAGAAACGCGTCAATATCCTGGGAGGGGGCGTCACGCTCTTCCTGGAACTCCAAAACAATGATCTGACTCCGGACATCATTCTCGACGTCAAGGCGCTGCCCGGCTTTCATGATATCCGTTACCACCATAATCATGGACTCAAACTCGGCGCAGCCGTCAATCTGCAACACCTGGCCACCGGTCTGGAAATCCGCCGCCACTATCCATTATTGAACCAGACAGCCCAGGAACTGGCGTCTCCCCAGATCCGCAATCGCGCGACCATCGGCGGCACGTTGGCCTGGGCCTCGCCCGTCTCCGAGTTGGCTGCGCCCATGCTCTGCTATGACGCCACCTGTCACACCTGGAGCCCACGGCGAACGCGCACCATTCCTGTCAATGAACTCTATCTGGGGGATTTCAAAACCGCGCTGGAACCTGATGAGATCATTACTCACATCCACCTGCCCTCTTTTCCCGCCCGCACTTATGGCATCTACCAGCGTCAGACCGTGCGACACGACGGGCGCAGAATGATCGCAGGGGCGGCCACGCTGGCCATTCGCAAGCACCACACGCTCACCAACTGGCGTATTGCAGTCCTGGGGGTGGATGATCGTCCCAAACGCATCCCCGAAGCAGAGGCGTTACTGGAAGGAGCGCCCGACGAGGAGAGCATCCACCTGGCGTTACAAGCCGTGCAGGAAAACATCCATCCACAAGACGTTGTCTATGCCCGCAGTGACTACCGCCGGGCCGTTCTCGATGCGCTCTTACAGCGCAGTATTCATTCCATTATCAGCAATCTTCAGGAATCATAACGCATGAAGCACGAAATTCAATTTATCATCAACGGCCATGCCCGTTCGCTCACCGTTGAATCTCAACAGACGCTACTGGAAGTGCTGCGGGAAGACCTGGGGCTTACCAGCGTCAAGCATGGCTGCTCCACCGGTGAATGCGGAGCGTGCAGCGTGCTGCTGGACGGCGAAGTCGTCAATTCCTGCATGGTGCTGGCTGTCGAAGCCGCCAACACCGAGATTTTGACCGCCGAAGGACTGGCCACTGACGAGGGATTGCATCCCCTGCAAAAATCATTCACCGATCATCACGGCGTCCAGTGCGGCTACTGCGCCTCGGGCATGCTGATCTCCGCCAAAGCCTTGCTCAACCGCACATCCCGCCCGCACGAGGAAGAAATACGCGAAGCGTTGGTGGGCAATCTCTGTCGGTGCGGCGCTTACGCCGACATCATCAAATCCATTCAGGTCGCCTCCCGGGCCCGTCGTTAAAGGTGCAAAAGATGATCTCTCGAAAACCGCATGTTATTGGCAAACCTTTTCCCCTGATCGAGGCGCAAAAAAAACTCACGGGCGTCACCTGTTATGCTGGCGATGAAAAAATCGTTCCGGATATGCTTCACGCCCGGATTTTGTTCAGCGAACGCCCCAGCGCCCGTTTTTGGCTCAGCAATGTGGATGCAGTCCGCAACCACAAAGGCGTGGCCGCGTTACTCACCGGACAAGACCTTGCCACGCGCATGGGCCAGACCATTCTCGATCGCGAGATGCTGGCAGTCGAGCAGGTTTATTTTGCCGGTCAGCCTCTGGCAATCATCGCCGCCGAGACGCCCGAGATCGCCGAAGAAGCCCTGGCGCTCATCCAGGTGACCTATGAAGACCTGCCGGCGGTGCTGGACATCGAGCAGGCGATAGCCCCGGGCAGTCCCCAGGTGCATCCCGATTTTTATGACTATCCCGGCGCAGACGCCCTGCACGCCGATCCCGCACACAATATCGCCCATTCCCTGACATTTTCCCGCGGCGACGTGGAGCAGGGCTTCGCCGCAGCGGATGTGATCCTGGAACGCAGCTACACGGCGGCGCATCTGCAACACGCGCCCATGGAAACCCATGGCGGCGTCGCCCAACGGCAGCCGGATGGCAGCGTCACCATGTGGATGCACGTGCAGGCGCCTTTTTTGCAGCGCAAGATCATCGCCAAAGCCTTGCACATGGATCCAGCCAAAGTCCGAATTATCACCGGCTGTGTGGGAGGCAGTTTCGGCGGCAAGGTTTTCGTCAGCGTCGAAGGCCTGCTGGCCGCCATCGCTTTGCAGACAAAAGGCCGCCCCGTACGACTGCTGCTAACCCGCGAAGAAGAATTCAAGGGCGTTTTTACCGCACCGGCCATGCGGGCGCATGTCAAAATGGGGGCCACCAAAGACGGCCGTCTGACCGCCATCCAGGCCTCTTATGATTGGGATGTCGGGGCCAGTGTGGATGCGGCGCTTTTTCACCTCCAGTCCGTAGCGCTGGCCGGAACCGGCCCCTACGCTATCCCCAACGCCGACATCCGCACCAGCGCCATCTACACCAACCTGCTCCCCGCCGCCCCACTGCGCGGCCTGGGCGTCTCACAGGTGCATTGGGCCATCGAACAACATATAGACGAGCTGGCGGAGATATTGAACCTCAACCCCATCACCCTGCGACAGTGGAATCTGGTCAAAGGGGGCGACATGCTCTTTCCCAGCTTCATCATGCACGCCAATGGCCTGCAATCCTGCGGTCTGCAAGTGATCGACGCCATCCACTGGCATCCCGACGCCTCGTCGCACCACGATGACACACCGGAGCCCGACACCCCCAAAAAACGCATCGGCCAGGGCATGGCCAACGGTTGGAGCCCTATCATTCTTTCCGAGGAATGCGGCAGCAGCATCAGCATCCATTTCGATAAAGAGAATCTCTGCAACATCATCGTGGATGGCGTGGACATCGGGCAGGGTCTTTACGCCTTCGTCACCCAACTCGCCTCCTTCGAACTCAACATCCCCGTGGAATGGATCACCGTTGAACCCACCGACACCGCCAATTTTGCACCGGATTGGGAGGCCACCTACCATAACCTGCTGTGGAGCACCGGGCACGCATTGCTGAAAGCTACGGCCAAGATGAAACGCCAAATTCTCGCCTACGTTTCCGAGGTGTGGGAAGAACCGATCTCCAATCTGGATATCGTGGATGGCGAAGTGATCTCCTACGCCTCTCGCCGTCGGTATCCCTTGCTCGAATTATTGGAACAAAACGCAGAAAATGAGAACAACGCCCCGGTTTTCAGCGTCACATCTGTTTATCGCCCGCCCAATACCGATGGCTCTATCGAAAGTCTCCTGCAATCCTTCGCATCCACGGCTTACGCCGCCGAGGTCCAGGTGGATGAAAAGACCGGCGGCGTCACGATTCTGCAATTGGCCGCGGCCGCCGATGTGGGCCACGCCCTTAACCCCGAAAGCGTCAGGGCTCAGATCAAAGGCGGCATGATTCAAAGCGTCAGTTTTACGCTGTTGGAAGAAATGATCTTCGAAAACGGCATCCCACAATCCCACAATTTCCGGGATTACCCCATCGCCACCACGGCGGACATGCCGCAGCAGCTCCATCCCATCGTGGTGGAAGTGCCCCAGCAGAGCGGGCCGTATGGCGCTCGGGACCTCTCGCATCATGTGCAGGTGGGGGCGGCGCCTGCTATCGCCAACGCCATCTATCGCGCCGTAGGCGTGCGAATTCGCGATCTACCCATCACAGCGCAACGCATCTACGACGCCTTACAAGCAAAGCGCGCGGAAGAAGCATAGGGGCGGAGGCTACAACCACTGCACCAGATCGACGACGCTATCCAGCACCAAATCAGCCTCGTCCAGATCCTCTTTCTGGCCAAAGCCCGTCAGCACGGCCACCGCGGCGGCGTTGGCGGCGCGGGCCGCGCGCACATCGGCCAGCGTATCCCCCACCATCACGCACTGCTCCGATGAAAGGTTCAGGGACTCCGCAGCCTTGAAAATCGGCTCAGGATGCGGCTTCAGGCGCCTGATATCGTCTCGGGTGATCACCACATCAAATACTTCCAGCAATTGGTAACGCTCAAGAAAACGCATCGTGGACTGCCTATCGCGCGTGGTCACCAGGCCCAAACGATAGCGGACGCTCAGCTCGCGTAGCGCCCATTCGGTTCCGGGCACGATCTCCAGATCGGTGGTCTTTTTGTATCCCAACAGCTCCCGCACGCGCCTCACCGTTCTGAAAGCGTCATCATCCAGATCCACGGCATCGAGGCGGGCCAGCCACCAGGCGGCCAGCGGCTCCAGACGCATCACCCAGCGCCGCACATAGGGCCGGGCGTCAGCATCAGGAAAAAGTTTCTGCAACGCGCCCAGCCGTCGGGCCAGATTGTCGATAATCTGATTATCGGTTTCAGCCAACGTGCCATCCAGATCGAAAAGAATGGCGGCCACAGGCTGTCCGCGTAGCATTCCCCGCCACTGAATGGCGGTGATGTCTTTCTCCGGCTCCTCGGGAAAGGGCTCCCGATCCGTCAGTCGGCGCAAAATATAGCGCATCAGCACCCGCACAGAAGCCAGCGTCGGTGCGGCCAGCAACACGCCCAACAAACCGAACTCCACGGCCCCCAGGATGGCGCCCACGAATACAACGCCCGGATGCAAATTGACGCGTCTCCCCACCACGCGGGGATACAAATAAACCTGCTCGAATTGAAAAATAAGGATATAGACCACCAAAACGATCAGCGCAATCAGCCAGTTATCAAAAGGAATCCAACTGGAGCCGCCGAAGAAAGCCACGAAAACCGCCAACAACGCTCCCAGCGTCGGGCCCAAAGAGGGGATAAACTCCATGAAACCGGCGAAAATCGCCATCAGCAGCACATGTTGCAAGCCCAGAACCCACATCGCAACGCCTACGATGGCCCCCACTGCGAACGCCAACACCAGCGTTCCTCTGAAAAAGCTTCCCCAGATTACTCCCAGCTCGCGCAACAAACGGGAGACATCCCGGCGATAGGGTCGGGGCAGATGCTCGAAAAACCAATTCTCCAGCTTATAGCCATCTTTTATCAACCAGAAAGTTACGACGACAATAAAGGCCACCCAGAACAAGCTGGACAGCATCCCCAATAACGAAAGCGCCGCCTGTGAAACATAAGTGGTGAGAAATTGTTGCAGCCCCTCTGATGACTGCAACAGCAAATTGTGCACATCAACATTGATGGGCCCCCACTTCAGTGAGATATTCCCGACATTGTTGATAAATTCGTTGAATGACTGAAAATCGAACTGAACGTTGGAAGTCAACGAAACCAGACTGGGCGTGATCAGCACCGGGGCCAGAATGATGAGCGCCAGAATAACCAGAAACACCAGCAGGATGGCCACGCCCCGCGGCAATCCCGTATGACGGACAATCCAGTTAGTGGGCGGCGTCAGCAAAAAGGCCAGCAGCGCCGAGACAATCAGTGAGGGAATCGCTACACTGAAACGCACCAACGCCCACCCGCCAATGACCAGCAGGATTACCAACACGACGAGCTTGGTAGTGTTCGACCAGGAGGACTCTTCCATCAGATCCCTTTCATCAGGGGTCAGGGCATGAAGCTGAAATCATGCAAGGGCCAATAGCGCATCCAGGCATGACCCACAATGTGATCAATAGGGATCGGCCCGAAAGAACGCGAGTCATTCGAGTTATTGCGATTATCCCCCATGACAAAAATATACCCGTCAGGTATCTTCGTAACGGGATAATTGCCACGCGGCACGCCATTGACATAGGGCTCGTCCAGCGCCTTGCCATCGATAAAAACGACGCCATTCCTGATTTCCAGCGTTTCCCCCGGCAGACCGATAACGCGTTTAATCAGCAATTCGTCAAACCCGTCAACCCTCAGGACCACAATATCGCCCCGATTGGGCTGCGTAAATCGATAGCTGAGCTTCTCGATAATCAGCCGCTGATGCCCATACAGGGTAGGCTCCATGCTGTAGCCTTCCACCCGCGTGGCCTGAGCCAGAAAAAGATGGATCACGATGGCGATTACCAGCGCGGGGATAATGGTTCCCAGCATTTCGCGGGCCACGGATCCCGCTATAGACTCGCCACGGGAAGGAGCAACGGAAGCAGCAGCCCGTGGCAGCCGCGGATACTCCAGGTTGGGGGAATAACGTTGTGGTTGCTGCGAAGGGGGAATAATTCGGGCGTCGGGCGGCAAAGTGCGCTGCCGATGATTGTGTAAACTCATAGAAAAATGATAACAGTTTTTCGGCCAGTTCGCCAAGTTTGAGGTAACAGACGAGAAGAGGCCCCGCCACGCGCCGCTCGGCGTCCCATGGCATGCGACACGATCGGCCCCCCTCAAATTCCATCCAACGTCGAGTAAGCCCAATACTTACAGCGCTATGTCGTCAGAAATCTGTCAGGCGACAGCATGAAAAAGCGACGATTACCCGCAGAAAGCCGGTTTAACGCCGAATTTACGCTTCTTAATTATCCGTCCCTCTCTCCCAGATTTTTTACGGTAAAGAAATTCGTGTACAATCAGGAAGGGAAAGCGTTCGCATTCCCTCCACTCCCCCACAGCAGCGTTCTGGCATCCAGGGCCCTCATTCGGCCCCATCCGCAAGCCAACAGACGCCATCTTTCCCCCACTTCTCCATCGAGTTTACCGCCATGGCAAATACGCTGAAAACAGAGGTCAAGATCGTCCACCTGCAACAGGGACGCAGAAGCTCTCATGCGCCAACGGCCCGGGTTATCGAGCCTGCTTCGGGGATTGCCCCGGCTCAGGGCAAGGGCAATCTTTACATCCTCATCGAACTTGCGGGCGAAGACCTGGCCCGCGCGGGCTCCCTGTATCGGCAGCTTCTGAATATCATTCAGGACGCCTATTTCAATGCATCGGGCGATGTCATCGCCGCCCTGACCGAGGCGTTGCAGGCCGCCCACATGTTGCTTCAGAATTATAATCGGGATGCGGGAACTGACTTCATCGCCGGAGCGACCTGCCTGGTGGTCACCAGCCGCGAGATCATCTCGGCGCAGGCTGGCCCGACGATCCTGGCCGTCAGCAGTGATAAAGGCCTGCAATGGTTCTCGCCTCTCAATGACGAGGATTATGTGGCCCTGGGCGAGGAGGACGCGCCCACGGTTGAAATCGGACGCGTGGCCGGACATCCAGGCGTTGTAATTGTGGCCATGCACAGCGCCTGGGCCAATTATCTGGAAGTGCCGCTGATGATGGAGGCCACCGCCGTGGCCCGGGCCCGGGCTGTGGCCGATCAAATGGCAGGCATCGGCATCGACGCCACCGAAGACCTGACCGCCCTGGTGGTGACGCTGACCGAAGCAGGCGCAGCGGGCAAGGGCGTGACAATCTCGCCCGACACCCTGCCCGAAGAGGCGGAAGCCGCCACCCCCAGCGCGGATATCCCCCTGGCGCCCGGCGAATGGGAGTCAGAACGGGAAGAGCCCTCCTGGGAGGATATCTACGAATCGCCAGTTGCTGATCCAGAGCAAAAGAAAGCCGCGCGGGGAATGGGGCTGGGCGCTCTGATTGGATGGGGCAAACGCGCCCCCAAACCGACCATCTCCAAAAAACCGCCCCAATCCGCCTCCAGCAAAACCAAAGTCAAAAAACCTCGACGTCTGCCTTTCATCCTGGGCATTATCCTGATTCTGATACTTGGCGTCGCCGCCGTCACAGCCGGCATGTGGTATTATCAGGGACAGCAGCGGGTGAAAATGTTTGAAAAATTCATCAACGGCGCCCAGGTGCAACTGGAGGCCGCCCAAAAAACACAGGATATCGAACAAGCTCGTCGGCTCATCCAGTTTTCGCAGGAACAACTGAATCAGGCGGCCAAGTTCTTTCCCGAACATCCCGAAGTGCGCAAATTGCGGGGCGATATCCTGGCCCTGCAGGCCGAAATCAACAAGGTGGTGGGATTGATGGCGGGATTCGATCTTCCTCTGATCACTTTCACCGATCCGTCGTCCAATCCCACCAGGGTCTTTACCAACGGGCTCAGCGTCTATGTGCTGGATACAGGCCGCGGTGTGTTCGAACGCTACCAATTGGATGACGCCACCAGTGATAGATTGGCGACCAATGTCGAAAATCCCCGCGAGTTGCTGAAATCAGGCGATATCGTGGAAGGACGCACAGTGGGCCAATTGTCGCAGGCTATCTGGGCGCCAACCGAAGGCAACCGCACCGCCACCGGCCCGTTGATCCTGGATCACAGCACGCAATTGTTCGGCATCAACGAAGGGCTCGGACCTGTCAATGTGGCGTTGGCGAAAAACGACGCCTTGCAATTCGTCAGCGGCATGTATTTCTATAGCGGCAACCTCTATCTTCAGGATTCAGTGGGGAATCAATTCTGGCGCTACCGCCCCAGCGGCGCCAACTACATCAATCCTCCCGAAGCTTACTTCCCGCCGGAAACCAGCGTGGACATGAAATCTGTCATCGATATCGGCATCGATGGCGATGTATGGCTGTTGTATCCCAACGGCAGCATGCTCAAATTCCGTTCGGGCATTCAGGAGCCTTTCGCTCTGGAACAGGTTGACCCGCCTCTGACCCAGGCGGTGGCGCTCTGGATCAATCAGGCGGATGCGCCGGCCGGGCGCATTCTCATCGCTGACGCCGCGACCAACCGCGTGTTGGTTTTCGACAAAGAGGGCCAATTGCTGGCCCAGCTCACCCCGCTGGAACATCCGGACGCCCTGAAAGACCTGAAAGATATCTACGTTGATGAGATGACCAACACGCTCTATCTGCTGACCAAGACAGCGCTCTATCAATCCCCCCTGCCCACCCTCAAGCTCGATGAAACGGCGCAGGACACACAAGGAACGCAATGATGAAAGCGGGCCTGGAGCGCTTTCTGATTTATCTGCAAACCGAACGCGGCGCTTCTTTTTACACCCTGCGAAATTACGGCAACGAGATCAACGAGTTTATCAACTTTGCAGCGGAGCAAGAGGTCCATCGCTGGCAGGATGTGGATGTAGCGTTAATTCGGGCGTGGATGGCTTCGCTGCACCGGGCGGATTATCACCCCGCCTCCATCGCCCGCCGCCTGTATGAGCTTCGCTCATGCTTTCGCTATCTGGTGCGAGAAAAGATCGTGGATGAAAACCCGGCGGCGCTGGTAAGCCCGCCCAAGCAGCCCCGCACCCTGCCCGATTATCTCACCCAGGCGCAGATGGTGGAGCTGCTGAGCGCGCCCGATGTCTCCACGCCTCTGGGCATGCGGGATGCAGCCATCCTGGAGACGCTGTACAGCGCGGGATTGCGTCGCAGCGAGATCATGGGATTGCAGATGAAGGATGTGAACCTGAAGACGAAACAATTGCGGGTGTGGGGCAAGGGCCGCAAAGAACGCATCGCCCTCATCGGCGAACCAGCGCGCCTGGCGTTGGATCGATACATCCGGCGAGGACGCCCGGAGCTCCTGGCCCGACGTCCTGACAACGCGCCCACCGACATCCTGTTCCTCAACTATCGGGGCGGGCCGCTCTCCTCCATGCGGGCCATCAGCGCCATTCTCAACAAGTATGTGAAGCAGGCGGGCCTGACCCAGCATGTGACGCCTCACACCCTGCGTCACAGCTTCGCCACGCATCTG
>WGCR01000488.1 GCA_015493675.1 Anaerolineae bacterium | reverse complement strand
TTTCTTCGTGTCTTCTTAAACCTTCGCGCCTTCGTGGCAAAGCATTGTGCGGGATGCCTGTATAGTTACAAATTTTCATGAGAAGCAGTTACCCGTATTCGACCCTAAAACAGGATGTGGCTATGCTTGCTGTTTTGCACAATCACCGCTTTGGGCTATGATCTCGCCATGCCCCATCACTTCGTCCATCCCGCTCGCTCTGTCAGCCTGGCCCTGCCCCAGTCTCCCGACCATCCCCACCCGTTGCGCGTGCTTTCCGTGCATCGCCGCGCCCTCAATCTGCTGGATGATGCCGGAAACATCATTGCTGTGGTCACGCCCGAGGTTGGCAATGGCCCATTCAACATTGTATTGACGCAATCTCTCGCCTTTGATTTTGCCGCGCCCGGCCAGGATGGATTCTGGCAGGGAACCAGCCTGACGCTGGGAGATCACCGCATCGAATGGGCCCGGGCTCGGTTCTGGAATCCCGGCCTGACGTCCATCTTCATCCCGCAGCCAGCATTGGCGGCATTGCGCGATTGCATGCAGGAGGCCAGCGCCTTTCAGGACCGATGGAAAGGCATTGACAAACGCACTATGCTCCGCATGCAATCAGGCGTTGAATCCATTGTCCGGGGATTGAAAGACGAGGAGCGCGAGACGTTGCGCCGGGGCGTGTCCCGGCTCATCGGCCTGGGGCCAGGTCTGACGCCAGCAGGCGACGATGTTTTGCTGGGAATGCTGGCCCGATTATGGCTGGACGCGGCCCAACCCGCCGCCACGGAACTTGGTCAGTGCGTACGAGATGCAGCAGCGATGACCACCCGCATCAGCCGGGCCTGGTTGCAGCACGCAGTCCGGGGCCAGTTCGACGCCCGCTGGCACGCCATGCAGGCGGCGCTGCTAATCGCAGATGACACGGCCATTTGTGATGCAGCGCATCGCATCCTCAACGTCGGGGCGAGCTCCGGGCCTCAAGCCATGGCAGGCTTCTTGCTAACATAATGTCAGCCTTCCTTGTTTTTTCACGCCAAAATTGGTAAAATAGATGTTGTGAAAACAATCTTCATCTTCGCTCCCCGGAAAAAACCTTGATACGTCCGTTTCGATTGCGGGACAGCTACCTGCTGCAAAAGCTGGCAAGGCAAAGCGTTCCTCTGCACCTGGAACGCCATCTCACACAGCCGCACTGGCCGCTGTGGACGGCTCTGGGAGCGCCTGTACCCTGGTATGGCAGCGGGGCGGCGACATTCGTAAACCGGCGCGCCAACGAACGCGACCTCCCCGAAGGCTTCATTCAGGCCAGCAAACATCTGGGCCGATCAGAAGCCGATATGTGCTATATCGCGCCCAGACTCAACCAGAACGACAGAGTGGGCGACGCGTGGCGGGCGTTGTTGAAGCAACTCATCACCCATGCCGGCGATTTCGGCATCCAGCGGCTTTACGCCTGCCTCCCCACGCAGGATGAAGCTGCCGGCATCGTTGCATCCGCCGGCTTCACCCCCTATGTGCGCGAGACGCTCTTTCAATACCGCCCCTCCGAACGAAAACCCCCGGAACCTTCATCAGCCCCCAATGTCCGCCCGCAACGCGAGCGTGACGGCCTGGCTTTGCAACGCCTCTCCGATCGCTACACGCCGCCCGTGGTGCAAAAAGCGGAGGGCGCGTTCACCAGGGAAAACGGCAATGATGCTCCGCATCTCATCTTCCAGAATTGGTGGCAACCGGGCAAGATGGAAGGTCTTGTGTACGAACAGAACGGCGACATCCTGGGCGTGGTGCGCATCCGACGCGGCGACAAGGGACATTGGCTCCACTTCATGGGTGACGTCACGCAACGTGACGTCATGACCGCCCTGCTGGCGGAAAGCCTTCGGCGTCTGCAAAACGACGGCCACCCTGTCTATTGCGGCATCCGCCCCCATCAAAACGCCCTGGGCGCGGTGCTGACTGATTACGCCTTCCTCAGCGCCATGGAACTGACCCGTTTTGTCAAGCACACCACTGTCCGTATCAGGGAACCTGCAACCAACAAAACCCGTCTCTTGATCGAGACCTCTTTCCCCGGCGTCATTTCCACTGACGTCGGCCCCAAAACCAAAACGCCGTCATCCTTACCC
>WGCR01000487.1 GCA_015493675.1 Anaerolineae bacterium | reverse complement strand
GATGTGTCTGCGTTCCATTTTCATTCCTTATCGGCGTGCAGCCGCTCATGGCGTCTGATCCGTCAATGACTTTGTCCACGTCATCCCTCGGTATGACACAATCAACCATTCTCATCCTGATCGGTGTGCAACCGTTCATGGTAACTGCTTCGTAACAGGAGGCGATTATGCCAGTGAAAAAACCTTCTCTAACGATTGGCGTCGAAGAAGAATATCAGATCATCGATCCCGAGACGCGTGAACTGAAATCATATATCACGCAACTTCTGAACGAAGAAGGGATGATCATCGATCGGGAAGTAAAACCGGAGTTGCTGCAATCGCAGGTGGAGTTGGGGACAAAAGTGTGTCAAAATCTGGATGAATTGCACGATGAATTGGCCCGGCAGAGGGGGGCTATCTGCTATCTGGCTGAACAAAAAGGATTGCGCATTGTTTCCGCCGGCACCCATCCTTTTTCACACTGGAAAGAGCAGATGGTGACCCCCAAAGATCGCTATATGGGGTCGATCAAGGAGCTGGGGGATGTGGGACAGCGCTTGTTGATTTTCGGCATGCACGTTCATATTGGCATCGAAGATCGCGATTTTGCCATCGATTGCATGAATGTCACCCGTTACCTGGTTCCTCACATCCTGGCGCTCTCCACGTCGTCTCCTTTCTGGAATGGCCGCAACACAGATCTGAAATCCTACCGCTCGGTTGTTTTTTCCGATCTGCCCCGCACCGGGCTTCCTGATTATTTCCGGGATTGGTCGGCGTTCGAGAAATTCGTCCACAGTCTTGTCAACACGGACTGTATTCCGGATGGCAGTAAAATCTGGTGGGATGTGCGTCCGCATTTCCTTTACCCCACGCTGGAATTCCGCATGTCAGACGCAGTGACCACCATCGATGAGGCTCTGGCCATTGCCGCTTTGCTTCAGGCCATCGTAGCCTGGCTGTGGGATTTGCGGCAGCACAACATGACCTTCCGCCTCTATCGACGCGATCTCATCGAGGAGAATCGCTGGCGGGCGGTGCGATACGGTCTCGACGGCAAGATGATCGATTGGGGGAAAGAAAAGGAAGTCCCGGCGCGCTGGCTCATCCGCGAGCTCTTGCGACTGGTGGACCCCTATGTCGATCAATTGGGCAGCCGCAAATACATCGAACACATCTACACGATTCTCGAACATGGCGCCAGCGCCGATCGGCAGCTCCGAGTCTACAAAGAATCAGGGGGCGATCTGAAGGCGGTGGTGGATTATCTCATCGAAGAAACCCGCCGTGGCGTTATCTATCCCACTCAAACGTCCGGCTAATCCCTGCTACGCCTTTTTGGGGATAAAGAAAATAGCGGGCAGGGCCAGCAATCCCACCAGGGCGCTGAGCACGAAGGCTGGAACCAGCCCAAATGCATCGGCGGTGAGGCCGATGGCCCAGATGCCCACCGCCCGCAGCGTGAAACTCAACGCCATGTAGCTGCCGTTGGCCAGCGCCCGATTGTCGGGAAACAAATCCTGCACCAGGGCCAGAATCACCGGTTGCAGCGAGATCGCGGTCAGCCCCAGGGCAATCAGCAGCAGGATCACGATCCAGCCGGAGCTGAAAAGGAAAAGGATCATCAATACCGGGGAGAGTAGC
Organism: Anaerolineae bacterium; assembly: GCA_015493675.1. Lineage (GTDB taxonomy): Bacteria > Chloroflexota > Anaerolineae > J102 > J102 > M2005. The sequence continues at coordinate 1,131 of WGCR01000487.1, read as the reverse complement.
ATCAGCAGAAACAGCATCCGATGACGCCCCAGGCGATCGCTGAGAGAGCCGGAGAGCAGCGCTCCCACAAAACCCGCGGCCTCCAGAATCGTCAGCGAGGCCGCGGCCAGGGCGACGCTCAATCCCCGTTCGTCTTTCATGAAAATGGGGAGATAGGTGGTCAGCGCCGCCTGCATGGAGACCCGCCCCAGCACCAGCCAGGCCAGAAAGGGGAAGATGCGCAGCAATCGCGGCCACAATCGGGCCCAGGCGTCGCTCTCGGGCGGACGCGGCTTGGCCTCGATGTTATGCAGTCGCCAAAACAGGATGCCTGTCACGGCCCAGCCCACAAAGGCCAGCCGCCACAGGCCCGCCAGCCCGAACCAGGCCACGCCGGCCACGGCGAACAGCGGTCCCAACGTGCGGGCCAGTTCGCCCGCAGCCATAAAAATACTCATCCCCGTCCCTACCCGATCTCCAGCCAGTTCGCCGATCATGGCCCCGGCCGGAGCGTGAAAAGCGGCAATGCTCACGCCCGCCGCCAGCAATAAAAACGCCAGTCCCAGATAGCTGGAGGTCAGCCCCATGCTGCTCATCAGCGTGGCGGTGACAGCCGGGGCGAAGATGACGAAATAGCGCAGGCTCACCCGATCGGCCAGATAACCGATGAAGGGGTTGAGCAGGCTGGGTATCTGGGTGAAAACCGCCAGATTGCCCGTCAGCGCATAGCCAATGCCCAACTGCTCCTGTAAAATGGGAAGCAACGGAGCCAGGAAGGCGCTGTAAATATCGTGGGTGAAGTGTCCGGCGGCGACGGCGAAAACGTCGTTGAAGCTGGTGGCGCGACGTGGCATGAAAGAGGCAATGTGCAGTGTTCAGTGAGCAGGCGCTACGAGCGGCTGCACGCTGATAAATGTAGCTCAACCGGATTTTGTGGGGTCTTCGCACCTCCGGGAGGTGGACAAGCAGCTTTTGGCTTGGCCTGACGGTTTTCGTCCACCTCCCGGAGGTGCAAAAAGCAGACACCCCCTGAAATCCAAAAGAGCCATAAATGGCTATACTGAAAAAACCTTCAACACGGAGGCACAGAGTGCACGGAGGAAGGAAAAGGCGAGGTTTGGAGAGAAATTTCTCTGTGAACTGCTACTATTT
>WGCR01000486.1 GCA_015493675.1 Anaerolineae bacterium | reverse complement strand
GATTTCAGGGGGGGAGATGCCGGGCGGATTGCGAATCCGCCCTGAGAGCTCTCTGCATCCAGCCGGATTCGCAATCCGGCGGGTCTGGTAAAGCCAATGCCCCCTGAAATCCTGTTGAGCCAAGAAGCAATGCAAAATAGCCGTTGTTGCGTCTTTTCCAGGGAGCGCAGCGACCGGGAAATCTCCCTGCGGTCGTCGGCATGACGCAACAAGGGTTTTCATCGGTATCGGCGCTGACGCCCCTGCCGTTGGACTGTTCCTATGAAACGATTCCTCTCTCTGACATTTTCCCTTAGCTTGCTCATCTTGATGGCGGCGATGATGGGCGGTTGCTCCGCAACCGGGCCCATCCTGGCCAACGCCCGCATCGAGCCCGCGGTCATCAGCCCCAACGCGGATGGCGTGGCCGATGTGGCGCGCATTTCCTACACCATCCGTCGCCCCAGCGAGATTTCCATCTATTTCGAGGATGAAGCGGGCCATCGCTATTATTTCCGCCAAAACAAGCATCGCGGCCCTCGCGACTACAACGTGCTGTGGGGCGGCGTCATTGAGGAGCCGATCTACCTTATTGAGCCCGAACATCTCCTCAAGCCCCGCTACCTGGGCCGGGTGCTGCCCGATGGCCGCTATCATTGGGGCATCGAGGCGACCGATGCGCGGGGCAAGACCGATCGGGCCGAGGGTGAGATCACCATCGAGAATGCGGACACCGAGGTGCCTCAATTCGAAAACTTCGCGGTCAATCCCCAGGTGATCACGCCGAATCAGGACGGCATCAATGATCGCGCGTCCATCACCTACTGGCTCACCAAGGATGTGGAGGAGATTCAGGTTTATCTGATGAATCCCCATGATGAGGAAAATCCTGAGCGCAAATATCCGCTGGAGCCCACCGAACGCGAGGTCGAACCCACGGACGCGGGTTATCACTTTTACGATTACGATGGCGGCATCGACAAGGGCGCGGACCCGCCGCCCGACGGCGATTATCTGGTGGTGGCCGAGGCCTGGGACAAGGTCGGCAATCACAACATCGTCACCGGCACGCTGACCATCGAAAATGGCGGCTATCCCCGGGCGAATATCGTCAAGGGCGAGGTGACGATGGTCGGGCCTTTCGACAGCGGCTATAAATTGAACATCCCCCTGGGCGGCAAGATGATCTTCACGGCCACCATCGAAAATGACGGCAAGGTGCCCATCCGCACCGCAGGCCCGTGGCCAGGCGCGGTCTACAAGGCCAGCGAGAATTACAACACCCTGGCTTATCGCGAGAACGAATCGAGCTGGTTCGAGCAATCGGGCACCTGGCGCTTTGGCCTGAATTACCAATCCAACTTCGGGCAGGATTGGCCTTTCCGCTTCGCGGTGGGGCGCAAGGATGAAGACCTGCGCTGTGAGATGATCAACGGGCTCGAGCAGTGTTTTTTGGACCCAGGCAAGCGCGGATTGGTGTACGGCACAATCATCTGGGACATCATTCCGCCTCGCAATCCCTTCCGCATCTGGGGCGGTCTGCTGCACGAGGATGTGCGCATCGAGAACAATTTCGCGGATGTGCACGAAATCGAGATCGCTGATCCTCGCCAATCGCCCGACGCGACGCCGCAGATCACGCCGCAGCCCTGACCATCTCTCATGCGATTAGGCGTCGTCATTGTCAGTTATCATGTGCGGGACCTGCTGCGGGCCTGTTTGCAGTCGGTGTATGAGGACACGGCCCGCACGCCGGACCTGCATGTGGACATCGTGGTGGTGGATAACGCCTCGGCCGACGGCAGCGCCGAGATGGTGGCGGAGGAGTTTCCCCTGGCGCGCCTGGTGGCGAGCCGGGAAAATCTTGGATTCGCGCGAGGGAACAATGTCGGATTGAAGTTGCTGGGGTTTGGGAATTCGAAGTTCGATGGTCAGGATTCGAAATTGGAGCGGCCCGAGGCGGCGCTGCTGCTGAATCCGGACACGGAGTTGCAGCCGGGAGCGCTGGCGGCGCTGACGGGCTTTCTGGCTGCGCATCCCCAGGCGGGCGGCTGCTGCCCACGTCTGAATTACGGCAATGGCGATTTCCAGCACAGCGCCTTTCGTTTTCCTGGCCTGGCCCAGCTCGCCCTGGACCTGCATCCCATCCCCCGGCTGATGGAGACCCGCATCAACGGACGCTATCCTCGCAAACGATACGACGGTGACAAGCCATTCCCGGTCGATTTTGCGCTGGGCGCAGCGCTGATGGTGCGGGATAAAGCCATCGACGCCGCGGGCCTGCTGGACGAAGGTTATTTCATGTATGCGGAGGAGATGGACTGGCAGCGGCGCATTCAGCGGGCAGGATGGCCCATCTACTGCGTTCCCACTGCCCGCGTCACCCATTACGAGGGGCAGAGCGCCCGCCAGTTTCGTCGGGCCATGACCGTGGCTCTGTGGCGTTCGCGGCTGCGCTATTACAACAAACACCATCCTGCCTGGAAAAGACGGCTGGAGCAAAAGCTCATCGCCCGGACCATGAAACAGCGTCTAGAACAGGCGCAGACTGCGCTGGCGGCAGGTGCGGAGGATGCGGAGGCGTTGCGGGATCAAATCGCCGCGTATGAGGAAATTCTGAAGTTGATCGGGGAGTGAGGCCAAACCAATACGGCGCTATCTTTTCGTGTGGTAAAAACCAATTCCGGCAGTGATGAGATCACGGATTGTAATCAGCAGGCGATAGCCCATGCCCGCGGCAGTGGCGACCCCGAAGGGCAACACACTGCTCGATAGCAACACCAGCGCCCCCTCCCGCACGCCGATGCCCATAGGAACCATCAGCGCCAAAAATCCCACCAGCCATGCGCCGATGTAGGCCGAGATGATCAAGGGCGCCTGCGAAAGAGGGATGGGCGTCAGCCCCTTTGTAAACAGGAAAAAGCCAAAGCCCATCAAGCCATGCCCCAACAATCGCAACAAAAAGAGAAAAAAGATATCGAGATAGGTGAATTGCATATCCAAAGGCTGTTTTTTGAGGAACTTCAGCCCTTTGTTGACAAAAAAGGTGAAGACGGGCGGCAGCAGAAAAATCAACGCCCCAAATGTCACGACAAGCCCCAGCGCCAGATACATTCTGACGTCCATATCCGTACGCAAAATCAGAGCCGCCAACAGGAAAATAGCGCCACTGAGGGTTTGCAACCCCATTTCCATCCCCATGCTGGCCGCCATCGCTCGCTTTCCAATCCCCTCGCGGCTTCCCAGAACAATCCGTCCCACCATATCCCACACGCCGCCGGGCAGATAACGGGCAATTTGGGCCTGAAAGAATAACCGTGTCCCCAACGACCAGGGAATCCGCGCTCCGGTCAACGCCAATGCCCGCCACCACACAGTAGACACGACAAAGCTCTGCACCATCAGCACCACAAAAGCCCAAAAGATGGGTGGCCAGGAAAGCTGCCAGGGATAGGTGACAAACTGCTCCCAATTTCTGGAGAGCGCCAATCCCCAGAAGAACAGAATCAGCAGGACGATGACGGCCTGCGCCACGCGTCCCCCCGTGCGTTTGCTCATCAATCCAGATACCCCAATCCGGCCAGATGTTTGCGGACGGCTTCCCGATCCTCGTCACTTTCATCCTCATCAGGCCCGCTGCGCTCCGCTACAGCAGTATCCGCGACGATGGTCGGCGGACGTTGCGCCAACCAGTCCGGAGCAAACAACGTCTTCAGCACTGCGCCATCCATATTTTCGGGAATCCCCTCCCCCAGGGTGTAGAGGATGGTGGGAGCCATATCCATCAGGCGGGCGTCCTGCACCTGCCATCCTGCACGGATGCCAGGCCCGCGGGCGAATAACACCCCGTCCAACGCATGTTGGCCCGATTGATCTGACACAAAATGCAGGTCCGAGCCCAATTTCACAACCACCTCATCGCCGCTCTGCCAGTCAGCAGTCACCACATGATAACGGTGGCTCTTGACGCCCACCACGTCCGGGGCTTTATCCGCGTGGGGGCCATGATAGAGCTCGCTGCCGCGATACACGGCAAAGAAGACAGGCTCGCCGGTGTCCGGGTCCCGCAATTTCCGTAAATCGGCCATCAGGCGGGCTATCACCGCCTCCGCCTCCTCGCCCGGCTCGACGATCCCTTGGGGCTCGCGGCCTTTGAGATTGAGATAGATATTCCCCATCGTTCCCAGGGCATAAGCCTGGGTTTTACTCCAATCCATCTGGGCGAAGGCCACAGAGGAATACAGCGTCCCCTTCAGCCCCGAAAAGCGGTGAAACGCCCACCGCTTCATCCGGCTCACCCAGGGGGAATCCAGCTTGTGCACAGCCTTGCGCAAGCCCGCCCGCAGCGCCAATTGCGCCTGTTCTCGGGGATCCAGCGAAACGCCCTCTTTCAAAGCCAGATAGCCCTTCTGCGCCAGCCAGCGATTCAGATAGACGGCTTTTTCCATGGGGCCAAAGCCATGATCCGAGATGATGTAGACCGCCGTGTTCTCATCTGCCAACGCCGCTTGCAATTCCCCCACCGCCTTATCCAATTCCTGATAAATACGCGGCAGCACCTGCCCCAGCGTATCCGCCAGAGCCGGATCATGGAGTGGATGGGTCACATCCCAATACTTCCAAAATTTATGGGCCAGTCGGTCGCTGGCGTCATACATAGCCATCAAGAAATCCCAGGGACGAGTGCGGGCCAGATGCAGCGTCGCACAAGTGCGTAAACGGATCATCTCAATGGCCTCATCGCCCAGGGACAGAAGCTGTTCCGGGCTGAGCTGACCGCTCTCGATATCCACGTCGATGCGATAATCTCCACAAACTTCGCACAATTCCTCATAAATGCCGTCGGGATAAGTAAATTGGCTGTGCACGCCCGGCGTCATCAGGCCGCTTATCAGCACACCGTTCACCCACTCCGGCGGGTAGGTCATGGGCACATTGATGACGATCACCTGCTTGCCCCGATCACTGAGGATACGCCACAAGCTCCGCCCCGAGATACTGCGTCCATTGACGTAGTCAAACTGATAGGAATCGGGACGGCGTTTCTGGAAGCCATACACGCCGAACTTCCCGTTATTGGTCCCGGTCATAAACGCAGCCCAGGCCTGTTCCGAAGAAGGCTGGATCGTCGAACGCAGCGTGCCCCAACTGCCTTCCTGCATCATCCGAGCCAGGTTGGGCAACAGGCCCTGCGCCATGAGCGGCGTGATAAGATTGAATGTGGCGCCGTCCAGTCCGATAACCAGGACGCGCTCTGAATTGTTTTTTGGGGTCATCAACGGGTTCTCCGAATAAGCTGTCGAACAAACTGCCATAGTATACTTGATGTGCGTTAGGGTTCAAACCTGAGACCGGACGCGAAGTGGGCCACTTTCATAAAACTGGGGTCCTTTCCCCATCTCGAAACACTCCCCCAGCAGCCCGATGGATTTATTTTTCATCAAAGATTATGGTATAGTTGCGTTTATGAATGCGAGCACCCAACATGACTCATCACGGAAGCCCCTCTCGCTGACCAAAGAAGGGACGCAAGTATTAGCAACAGCCCAGGCCATCGCCACTGCCCACGGACAAAAATTCCTGACCTCCGATCATATTCTTCTGGGAATCCTGGAAACCCGCGGTAGCCTGGGAGAGCAGGTTCTGGCCCAATTTCCCATCAAGATCGATAACCTGAAGACCCGATTGTGGGCCTACATCCGGCTGGATACGGGACAGGACAAGGATCCCTATGGCGGCGAATTTTATGGATTCCCTCTCAGCGAAGATGGCGCCCGGGCCATGGCCGCGGCGGTGCAAATCGCTGAAGAGCAGGGGCTGGCGTACATCGACTCCCGACTCATGCTGCTGGGCATGCTGCGGCGGCTCGACACCAGAGGCGGCGAAATCCTGCGTCAATTCGATGTACAAGAGGAGGCGTATCTGCAACGGGCGCAGCTCAATGCTCCCCTCCCCCAGCCGACGCGATCCCGGAAAATGCCGATCAAAAGCAAGCCTGCCCGCCGCCCGAAAATGCGCCGCAGGTCCCGTTTTCCGCAGATCAGCCCGATCTTCTTGCTGCTGGTCACAACTTTCGCCGGACTGGGCTATCTACTCTATGCAGGCATCGGCGCACCGGGACAGCTCACCTTTATTTTTGTGTTGACAGGATGGATTCTGGCGGTCTCGTTCCATGAATTCGGACATGCGCTCACCGCCTATCTCAGCGGAGATGAAAGCGTCGCCCACATGGGCTATCTCACCTTGGATCCACTGAAATACACACATCCGCTGATGAGCATCATCTTCCCCATCATCTTTCTGCTGATGGGCGGCATCCCCCTGCCCGGCGGAGCCGTTTACATCAATCGCGCGGCCATCCGCAAACGATGGCAACTGAGCGTTGTTTCGGCCGCTGGCCCGCTGGCGACGCTGATTTTCGGCC
>WGCR01000485.1 GCA_015493675.1 Anaerolineae bacterium | reverse complement strand
TCTGCTGTTTTTGCGAGGCCAGGATGCGCAGCAACAATGGCGGCTTTATCAATACAACATTGCAGACCCGGCGCATCCCCGCCTGATTGGCTCGTACCATCACCCCGAAAATCTCTGGGCGTCAAATCTGGTGTTCAACGGGCCTGTGGCCTACGCGGCCATGCAAGAAACAACCGAATGGGCGAGAAATCGTATCGTGACGGCTTTGCACATCAGTGCGGAGCAAGCGCCCGTTCATCTCGCCGAGTACCAGCCCTTTCCTCAGCCTGCTTCATCCAGATATTTTGTGCAGGGAGCCATCGCTGGCAACCGATTGCTTTACACCAACGGCTCTCAGCTTTCCTGGGCGGATATTTCGAATCCTGAACAGCCACAATTTTTGAAACTGACGACCTCCTATGGCAGCCCGATACTTGTCTTTGAACCGCTCATTTATGCGACGTCGAACAGCGGATTAATGTGGTGGCGGTTTCCGGCTGAGGACAGTAGCATGGTGCTGGATGCCGCAATAGGCGGCGGGCGCACCTACGCGGTGGCCGCCCGGGATGACAGGCTTCTGGTGGGCAGACCGCACCGCCTTCTGGTTTACGATACGACTGATCCCTCTCACCCCCGGCTGGTGGGCGAAACCACGGACGTCATCGGAGACATCTTCGACATCGATGTTCAAGGGGACGTTGCTTATCTGGCCCTGGGAGAAAAGGGCGTGCAGGTGGTGGATGTGAGCGATTCCGCCCATCCCCGACCGGGCGCGTCGGGCCCCGCGTATGGATTCGTCTGGAATGTGGACGCCGCGGGCCAGCAGCTTTACGCCGCTGATGAGAAAGGCCTCGCCGTCTATGACATCAGCGATCCCGCTCGATTGCAACTGCTGACGCAAACGCCACAACGCTCTTGGGATGTGGCGGCGACGCATGATCTGCTGGCCTCGGGCCATCACAATGCTTTCACCATAGCCCAGTTCACACCGCCCGATGAGATGCGCCAAATATACTACGCGCCAAAACTCACAGAGGGCGTCGATGCCGACAATGACGCTTTCTATGCGGCCCAGGGTTTTCGGGGGCTGGGCGTCTACAATCTGTGGGGGAGCCTGAACCAGCGGTTCAAGTTGCCGGGCTATGCTCTGGATGTTGCCGTCCAGGGCGATCAGGCTTATGTTGCGGACTGGCTGGGCGCACTGCACAGGACAGATTTGGGCGATGTGAACGCGGAGCAGATGCGCACCACCTTGCTGCCCGGCAGAACCTGGCAGGTCAGCGTGGCGGGCGACGCGGCTTATGTGAGCATGCCCGATGAGGGCGTGGCGGTCATCGACGCCGGACGGATGGAACAAATCGGAGAGATTCCCTTCAAGGTGCTGCGGCTAACAAACTTGTGGCCTCAAACGGCCGATGTGGTCATGGCCGGGGGCGACATGGCCCTGTATCGTTTTGATCTGAGGGATGAGACATTGTCGCCCCTGCGCCTTGCTCTGCCCGCATCACTGAACGCCCTCAGCGGCAGGGGAGATATGGCGTACGCGGGCGCCGGGAATGAGCTGCTGGCGGTGGAGACGACGGGCCCGGCTCTGACCATCGCCAGCTCGCTGACATTTTCTGAACCGGTGCGCAGTATCGTGGCGTCGGCGCAGCAGCCTTATCTCTATGTGCAGACCGGCGACGCCAGTCTGCATTTGCTGGCCCTGGACGATCCCGCCCGCCCCACGGAGAGCCGGCGCTATTGGACGACGGAAAACATCCAGGATTATCAGGTCATCGATGGCGCCCTCGTTCTGGCGACCGACGCCCATCATCTGCAAATCATCGACTGGCGCGACCCTGCGCATCCTGAGCTGTCCCAAATCATCGACACGCCCGCTTCGCCCCGGCTGGTCGCCAGTGATGGTCGGTATCTGGCGGTGTGGGAATCGGGCAGAGGCTTCGAGGTTTTCGATGTCTCGGACCCGCTTCACCCCGTTTATCTCTTCGCTCAGGCCGCCACCGAGCCGCTAGCGCAATTGCTGATGAAAAACGGGCGATTGGATACGCTTTCAGTCTCGGGAGCGGTGAGCCGCTATCAGATTTCGCCCACGACTCGCGAGATCGTTCCCCTGGATGTCGGGCTCAAACAGTTGGGATGGGCCAATCGTATTGCGGTTGCAAACAACATGCTGTTGGCCGCAACGGAAACGGGCGGACTGCAACGCTATTCGGCCATGGCGTTGTGGCTGCCTCTGATGACGCAAAAGTAAGGAAAAAGGAGGTGCGCCGCACGTTGATCGAGTACGGCGCACTTGTGGGGATTACAATACTTTGGTCTTGATCAGGGGCGGCGCGAGATGCTCGTTGGCCTCATCGATGGCGGCTTCGCCGCCCAGCACGACGATGTGTCCGATCTTGTTCAATTCGGCCAGGGCGTCGCCAAAGGCCCGAAAATCGGAGGCCTTGACATCCAGCAACTCATCGCGTAATCGCTGGCGGAAGACGTCATTTTCGCCCATGAGATAGCGACTCAGGGCGGCGTAGCCCTTGGCGTCAGGCAACTGATACGCGTCCATCTTGCCAATGGCCCCGATGACGCTCTTGACCAGCTCATCTTTATGTAACGCAACCTCTTTCAGGAAGTCCGCAGTGGCGTCATACGCGGCCAGGGTGTCGAGCAGGTTGGGATCCCGGTAGGAGACGAAATCGAAAACGCCGGAGCGGTAATCGAAGAGAGAGAAAGCGCCATACGCGCCGCCCTTCATTCGCACCTGCTCCCACAACCAGGACGTGCGCAAAAAGGCGTTGATGGCAAAAACCGAACCATCCAGCTTGTAGCCCACATCGTAGAGGGACGCGCCCTTGGCCACGTAGTTGACCTGGGCGGGGATGGTCAGGCCCTCGCGCTCGGGCAGGACGTCCATCCTCCAAGAGGTGGCCGCGCTCTGGCGGTCGGGGATGGCCTGAATCAATGAGGCCACCGCATCCTGGCTCTGTTCCCAACCCGTTTCATCCAGGGTGACGTTCCACAGCATGTTGCTTCGCCCGACCAGCAGATCGTTGATGCGGCGCAGATTGGCCAGGGTTTCAGGCCAGACTTCATCCAGCCGCTCGATGAGATCGCGCAGGAAGAAAAGGTGGCTGACGCCGTCCATCTGCTCACTGAGCCAGGCGGCCACCGTGAAATGTGCGTGCAGCCGCCCGTTGACCACCAGATGCCCGGCCGGAATGAGGGAGCTTTCCTGACGGGCCTTTTCCTCCAACAAAATCTGGCGGAACCGTTCTTTGTCGTCGAACCGGGTGGTGAGGAGGATGTCGCGCAGGATGTCGGCCAGGTCGCCCGCGTGCTCGACCGTCGCCTTGCCCCGCACTACCAGACGCGCAACGGGCTTGTGCTCGCTCAACGACGTCCCCATCAAAGTGGTGGTGGTGACGCCGCCAGTCTTGCTGCCGATGCGCTGGGAGAGGGAAACGAAATCCTCGCCCTCGTTGCCCATGTGCACCAGCGCCCGGGAATAAAGGGGCACGTAGGGGATGAGCTCGGTGGGCAGCGTCGCCAGGTTCATGGCCGCATCCAGATAGAGAATGCTATTGGTGGGAAGATCGTGATAGAGCAGCTTGCTCTCGGCCAGACTTTGCTCCTGGGTGGGGATGGTGCGAATCTTTTTGTCCAGGTCTTTCAGTTTGAGCCGGGGGATGGCGGCCAGAGCCGCAGGATCATCGGGCTCTTCTTGCAGACGATGCAGCGCCTCCATCTCTTTTTGGATGCGGGCCAGATCGCGATCAGTCATGCGAGCCTTTTCATCGGCCAGCCGGGCGGCTTCCTGCTCCTCCCACGCCTGTTTCAGATCGGCGTCGGGGTAGAGAACCAGGCGGGTGCGATGGGGATTCTCCAGGAAATAGCGCCGGATCAACCCTTCGAAATAGCCTTCGCCTTCCAACGCTTGCTTTTTCACCTGCTCCAGGGGCTTCTCGAAGGCCAGCGGGGCCATGGGATCGGCGTCGTACAGCCAGAAAGCCAGCGCCCGGATGTAAAGCAGCAGCCCGCGCGGGAATCGCCCGGTGTTCATCTCCCGCAGCATGAATTCGATGGTGTTCAACGAGGCCTCGACGGTCTTGCCATCGACGCCTTCATCCGCCAACTGTTGCAGGGTGTCGAAAATGAGCTGCTCGATGGCGTCGGCTTTGTCTTCGGAAGTTCCTTTGAGGCCCGCGGCGAAGAAATGCTGCCGCAGCTCGTCCTCCAGGCCGCCGCCCGCCACATCCTCGCCCAGGCCCGAATCGATGAGGGCCTTGCGCAAGGGCGACGCGGGCGCGCCCATGAGGATGTGGTTCAGCACATCCAGGGCCAGGGTCGCTTCGGCGTCGCCGCTTTCATCCAGCAGCCAGTTGACGGTGACGAAAGCCTTGCTGTCTTCGCCCGCCATGAACGGCTTGCGCAGCGCCCGCGGCTCAGTCCAGCGGGGTTGGGCGGGCACCTGCGAATCCACCTTCTCCGGCCCAAATTCTTTCAGCCATTTGTTCATCAGCTTCAGGCGCTTTTCGGGATCATCGTCGCCATAAAAATAAATCCAGGCGTTGGCGGGATGATAGTATTCGTCGTGAAAGCTCTTGAATTGCTCGTAAGTGAGATCAGGGATGTGGCGCGGATCGCCGCCCGAGTCCAGACCGTAGGTCGTATCAGGGAAAAGACTTTGCTGGATGTTCTCGCCCAGAACGCTGTCGGGCGAGGCGTAGACGCCCTTCATCTCGTTGAACACCACGCCCTTGTAGCTGATGTTTCCCTCCTCGTCCAGCTCGTAATGCCAGCCCTCCTGGCGGAAAGTGAGGGGGCGCAGCAGGGGGTAGAACACAGCGTCCATGTACACATCGATGAGATTGTAAAAATCTTTCAGATTCTGGCTGGCGATCGGGTAAACGGTGCGATCAGGATAGGTGAAAGCGTTGAGAAAGGTGTTGAGCGAGCCCTTGATCAGCTCCACAAAAGGCTCCTTCACCCGATATTTTCTGGACCCGGCCAGCACCGAGTGCTCCAAAATGTGGGCGACGCCGGTGCTATCCTCCGGCGGGGTGCGGAAGCCCACGCCAAAAACCTTGTTCTCGTCATCGTTTTCGACCGACAGCAGGCGGGCGCCGGTTTTGATATGTCGAAACAGCCGGACGTGGCTGTTGATTTCGGGGATGTCGCGCGCTTCGATGAGCTCGAAGCCGTGATGCTTACTCATGAAAATCTCCTTGATTGATTTGGGATCGTTGCACAGCATTATAACATCTTTTGCGATAGAGCGGAGTAGAGCGATACAATCAACGCAAACATCCCACATTTTTGGAGAATTCCTATGAAACGAACGGAACTGGTCGCCTACCTGGACGATCTGCTGTCCATCAAAACCATTGCCGACTACGGCCCGCAGGGGCTGCAAATCGAAGGCCGGAAAGAAGTGGTCAAGCTTGCCGTGGGGGTGGACGCGGCCCACGCCACCATCGACGGCGCCCTGGCCGCGGGCGCAGATATGCTCATCGTGCATCACGGCATCTTCTGGGGCCCGCCCAAACGCATCGCCGGGGCTTTTGGCGCCAAAGTGCGACGTTTCATCGAGGCTGATCTTAATCTCTACGCCGCGCATCTGGCCCTGGA
>WGCR01000484.1 GCA_015493675.1 Anaerolineae bacterium | reverse complement strand
AGAATGGAGAGCTCATCGGGCGTGCGGGTGATACTGAAGAAGGGCGCAGCCATGGCCCAGGCGGGGATTGGCGCATCTGCGGGCAGTCGGGCCACGGTCATTTCATCGGGAGAAAGGAAAAGCGTTAGCATGACGGTATGATAAAGGGGCATGACGAAGATGACAAGACAGGAGGTGAGCGTCACGATGATCTTTGTCCTGCCGCTCTTTTTTTTCTATAATGCTTCTGGTTTCATCCGTTTTTATCCCATCCGAATCTCTTATGTCCGATACCCTGCCTGTTCATTTCACCGATGTGCTCAAGGCCCGACGCAACTTGCGGGCCTGGCTGCGCCCCACCCCGCTCTACACTTATCCCGCTCTCAATGTGATGGCCGGAGCCGAGGTGTGGGTGAAGCACGAGAATCATCAACCCGTCGGGGCGTTCAAGGTGCGCGGGGGCGTGCATCTGGTTTCGCAACTGAGCTCAGAGCAGCGCAGGGCGGGCGTGATAGCCGCCAGCACCGGCAATCATGGCCAATCGGTGGCTTACGCCGCCCGGCTTTTTGGCGTGCGGGCCATTATCGCCGTGCCCGAAGGCGCCAACCCCGCCAAAGTCGCGTCCATGCAGCATCTCGGCGCCGAGGTTGTCTTTCAGGGCCGGGATTTTGACGAGGCTCGCGAATGGGTGGAAGAGGAAGCCCGCCATCGCGGCTATCGTTACATCCACAGCGGCAACGAGCCCCTGCTGATTGCGGGCGTGGGAACCTATGCGCTGGAGATGTTGGCGGATCAGCCTGATCTTGACGCCATCATCGTGCCGGTGGGCGGCGGCAGCGGCGCGGCCGGCGCGTGCATCGTGGCCAAGACCATCAATCCCGCCATCCGCGTCATCGGCGTGCAGTCGGAGCAAGCGCCCGCGGCCTGGCGCTCCTGGAAGGAAGGGCGTCTGGTCGAGGCCCCCATGGCGACTTTCGCCGAAGGGCTGGCCACCCGCACCGCGTTCGAGCTGCCCCAGCAGATTCTCCGGCGCTACCTGGATGATTTCATCCTGGTCAGCGATGATGAAATCCGTCGGGCCATCATTATTTTACTGGCCCACACCCGCAATCTGGCCGAGGGCGCGGGCGCGGCCTCCCTGGCTGCGGTCTTGAGGCTCCGTCAGGAACTGGCAGGCAGGCGAGTGGGCATCGTTCTCAGCGGCGGCAATCTCAGCATCGATCGGCTGCGCGGTCTGCTGGCAGCGGAAGGCGCTCCTGGCTTCAAACTGTAATCCTGGATAACTACTAAGCTCGTCACCGGTCGTCACCCGAAAACCACTAAGAACACTAAGACACAAAGGCGCAAACCCGCCGGATTGCGAATCCGGCTGGATGCAGAGAGTTCTCAGCGCGGATTCGCAATCCGCCCGGCATCTCACCCCCTGAAATCCAAAAGAACCAAAAGATTTTATCCGTGTTTCCTCCCATCCGTGTCGAGTGGACAGGGCTACGTTAGCAGTTGCTTGACATTTCCGTATCGAAGCCTTTTACTAGCAGAGATGCCGCTGCATTTGCATCGGGTTGTTAAACTGTGTTCTAAATTCGGGCGCAACGCGTCCCAACTCATTGCGAGAAAACTATCATGTCAACGAAAATCCTCATCGTCGAAGATGATCCTTCCATCGGCAAGCTTCTGCGTCGTGCGCTGCTGCTGGAGGGCTATGAAGCCAGGCTTGTCAAGGATGGCCTGGAGGGCATCAGCGCCTTTCATGAGGAAAACCCAGATCTCATTATTCTGGATCTGATGCTACCGGGCATCGACGGCATCGAAGTGTGTAAACGCATCCGCGAAGATAGCGATACGCCCATTCTCATGCTCACCGCCCGCGACACCGTCGAAGATCGGGTGTTGGGCCTGGATAGCGGGGCCGATGATTATGTGGTCAAACCATTCGATATCGACGAGCTTTTAGCCCGGGTGCGGGCGCAATTGCGCCGTTCGGAGCATCGACAGCCCAAGCAAATCCTGGAATTCGCCGATCTGGTGATGGACACAGCCGCCCGCACCGTCCATCGCGGCAACCGGGAGATCGAACTGACCGCGCGGGAATTCGATCTGCTGGAGCTCTTCATGCGACATCCCAATCAGGTCATCTCCCGCACGCAGATTTATGATGAGATCTGGGATTACGATTTCGGCGGGGAATCCAACATCATCGAAGTCTATATTCGCTATTTGCGCACCAAGCTCGAATCGGGGGGCGAACCGCGACTCATCTACACCAAACGCGGCGCCGGCTACATTCTCCGTCAACCCTGAGGTTTATGTCCCTTCGGCTTCGACTTACCCTCTGGTACACGGGCCTTCTGGCCGTGCTGCTGCTTCTTGTGGGCGCGATGGTGTTTTCGCGGGTCCAGGCCAGCGTCGTCGGCGGCGTAGACCGGGAGCTCCAGCAGAAGGGGGATCAGATCGCACAACTGGCTCTCCTCACCTCGGGGACGACGGCCATCACCGATCCCCTTTTGACCATCATCACCGCGTCTTTCGAGCCCGATATTTATGTGCAGGTGCGGGAAAACACCCGCCGCGTGATCATTCGCTCCAAAAATCTGGGGCGGGCCGTGATCGATCTGCCCGAGCCCTATTATCAACAGGCCATGCACAGTATGGCGGGGTTTTACAATCTCAGCATCAGGCAGCCCGATGATTTGCGGGTGTATTTTGCGCCTATCATGGTCAATGGGCACACTGTGGGCATCGTGCAGGTGGCCCGTAATCTGGCCCCGCAACAGGCGATTTTGCGGGAGTTGAGCAATAATCTGCTGGTTCTTTTCACCATCGCTCTGGCTCTGGCCGCGGGCGTGGGCTATTGGTTGACGGGCGTGGCCCTGCAGCCCATCAAGGAAGCCACTGCCACCGCCCTGGCGATTACCCGCACCGGCAACCTCAAGCGGCGCGTGCCCATTCGCCGTCAGCGGATGGATGAGATCGGCGCCCTCATCAGCACCTTCAATGAAATGCTTGATCGGCTGGAGGAGCTTTTCGAGAAACAGCGTCGTTTTACCGGCGATATCTCCCACGAATTGCGTTCGCCCCTGACGACTATTTTGGGCAATCTCAGCTTGCTGCGCCGGGCGAAAAATCTGCCCGAGGAGGAGCGGGAGGATATGCTCAATGAAATGCACTCCGAGGCCGAGCGCATGCACCGGCTTATTTCTGATCTGCTGCTGCTTTCTCAGGCTGATTCAGGACTTGCCATCAACCGGGCGCCGGTGGAACTGGACACCTTGCTGCTGGAATCCTATCGTCTGGCCAAACGGCGGGCGGGCGCCGGACTCGCCATTCATCTCACCCATGAAGATCAGGCTGTGGTGATGGGCGACGCCGACCGTCTGCGTCAGGTGCTGGATAATCTCATCAACAACGCGATTCGCTATACGCCCCGGGGCGGCAGCATCGAGCTCAGCCTGCATTGCCTCGGCGATGAGGCGATGATTTCCGTTGCCGACACCGGTCAGGGCATCACAGCGGAGGATTTGCCCCATATTTTCGATCGTTTCTACCGGGCCGATAAGGCGCGCACTCGCGCTGCCGGCGGCACGGGCCTGGGGCTTTCCATCGTCAAATGGATTGTGGATGCACACAATGGCCGCATCGAGGTGGAATCCACGCCGGGCGAGGGCAGCGTCTTTCACATCTATCTGCCGGTGGCCGCTCCCTGCACCGAAAGCTGACCGCCATCCCGGCCTTTTCCGACCGTGCCGCTTACCCCCGATCTTGTCCGTTGGCTTCAGTCCGCCGAGGCTTCAGCGCCGCTGCAAGCGCTGACAGCCGCGCCGCCCGATGACGCAGCGCTGCTGTCGACGCTGACCCGGCTGCGAAAGACGTTCGCCAGCGATCGGGCTTCGGCGTTGGTGACAACCGCCCGGCTACGGAAATTGGCGGGGAAGAAGTTTGGCGATCGGGCCAGCAGGATGTTTTTCAGCGAGATCAGTTTGCAGCAGGCCAGCCCGCACAGCGTGGCCCGCCACACCGCCCGCCGCTTCGCGGGGATGGACCGGGCCGCGGATCTGGGCTGTGGTCTGGGGGCCGACAGTCTGGCCCTGGCGGAGAGGGGATTGCACGTGCTGGCAGTTGATCTTGATCCGCTGGCTCTGGCGCTGACGCAGGCGAATGCCCGGGCGCTGAATCTTGCGGGGCGCGTCCATCCCATCCGGGCCGATGTCACCCGCCCTGCCTGGGATATTCCGGCGGCCTGGGCGGATCCGGGCCGCCGCACCAACGCCCGTCGTCTCTTTCATCCCGACGCGCTTTTGCCCTCTCTGGCCGAGTTGCTGCGTCTGCAACGCTGCTGTACGCCCCATCTCGGCGTCAAACTCATGCCCGGCCTGCCGCATCAGGCAGTTCCAGCTGCGGCCGAAGCGGAATGGATCAGCCTGAAAGGCGAGCTCAAGGAGGCGGCGCTGTGGTTTGGGAATCTGGTGGATGAGCCGGGACGACGGGCCACGGTGCTGCCTGCGGGCGTCAGTCTGTGGGCCCGCGGCGTGCGGGTGCCGGTGCGAGCTCCCGGCGGCTTTTTCTACGAGCCTGATCCCGCGGTCATCCGCGCCGGCGCAGTGGCCGACCTGGCCGTGATGCTTGGCCTGTGGCAGATCGATCCCGATATCGCTTATCTTTCGGGAGACGAATGGACGCCAACGCCCTTCGCCCGGGTTTGGCGCATCCTCGACCAGCACGCCTTCGACCTCAGATGGCTCAATCGCCGTTTGCGGGCCATGCAGGCGCAAGTCGTCGCCGTCAAAAAACGCGGCTCGCCCATCGAACCGGAGCCTTTCCGCAAGCGGCTTTATCGGCATCGGAGCGGGCGGCCTGTGGTGGTCATCCTCACCCGCGTGGTCAATCGCCCCTGGATGTTGATTGGCGAGCCGTTGAAGCTTGCCACAGTCTAATTCCCGTGCTACGATTTACGCATGACTCACAACGCTCCCACTCTGGCTCAATTGCGCGAACTCAGCGTCGAATTGGGCGCGCAACTGGATCAACATCATCTCACCATCGCCCTGGCCGAAAGCTGCACCGGCGGCATGATCGCCAGCATCCTTACCGACATTGCCGGCAGTTCTCATTACGTCATGGGCGGCGTCGTTTCTTACAGCAATTTCGCCAAGATGCACGTGCTGGGCGTGCGGCCCGAGACTCTGGAGGCTCACGGCGCGGTCAGTCCCGAAACGGCGCAGGAGATGGCCCGCGGCGTACGGACGCTGTTGCAAACGGATCTGGCCGTCTCGGTGACCGGCATCGCCGGGCCTGGCGGCGGCACGCCCGAAAAACCTGTGGGCCTGGTCTATCTGCATCTCGCAGCCGAGGATGTGGATTGGGGTGAGATGCACGTGTGGCCTCATGACCGCATCGGCAACAAGCATGCCAGCGTGGCCGCGGGCCTGCGTCTGGCGTTGCACTATGTCAAAGAACGCAGCATCCGCGTGGATCCCAAGCCTCCGGTCGAGGCCGAACAGGACGCCATGCCTATGATTTTGGTGGAGGCGTCATGGCGGGCCGGCGAGTGGCGCCCCCAGGCTGTGTGGTTGGAGGGCCAGCGCAAGCAGGTGGTGGGCGTGGGGCGGCAGCAGCGCACTCCCGAGGGCGTGTGGCGGATGACCGTGGAGTTCGGGGATGGCGGTCGGGCCGAGCTGCTGGCCGACGCACAGGCGGGCGTGTGGCGGTTGCGCCGCTATTGGCCCGCGCGTCGCTACGCCTGATAGCTGTTTTTTCATTTGCAACGATACCGCGTTCACCCGTCAGACCGTTTGGTTGATTGACTGACAAATCTCGTTGCGCTGCCGCACTCGCCGAATGAATTCGGTTCTAGGGGCGTTCCGCCGTTCGTCCCCCTGCGGGGACGGTGTTTTCCTCGTCAAAACGGGGGCCGAAAGCGTCGGTGCAGGCCGACGAGCGGCCAAAGGCCCCCAGCCCTGATTTTAATCGGCGGGTTTAGGCGCCAAGCTGACTTTTGTCAGTCAACCAGACCATTCGTTTTAGCGGCTTTGCCCCGCAGCGAATGACTATGGCTTTTTTGTATCGTCGGTCTATTCTTCCAGC
>WGCR01000483.1 GCA_015493675.1 Anaerolineae bacterium | reverse complement strand
CGCGGCCCTTGTAAGAAAGGCGCTTTAGCGTCTTTTAGCTTTGAGCCCGGCCCCTTGGCTCCGGGCGGGGGCGGCAGACGAAAATAGCTCAGAAACTAACGGATCGCGGCGCTTCCGCCTCAGCTTGGGGCTGAAGGCCCAAGCTGAAATCGGCTGAAGCCGATTCTGACGATTGCCAATGCCCGAGGTTCGCCAACAGTATCCTCAAGTCGAACGCTTCAGGCCTGCGGCCAGCCTTCTGCTTTTTCCGCAATCACCGCCCAAAGCATCCAAGTATCCTCAAGTCGAACGCTTCAGGCCTGCGGCCAGCCCCCCTCTTCATCTCCCCCGCAAGCGGGGGAGAACATTGGAGAGGAATAAGATGACGGCCTGCGCCTGGAGAGCCAGAGTTCACTCGGCCAGCGCCTGGCGACGAATCGCCGACGGTTTTTGTCCCCGAATTGAAACGCACCCGTTGCCATTGATAACGCGTCAATTGTTTCGCCAAACGCGCACCGACAATTACCAGAATCCCGCCCGCCGCCATGGCGTTGGTGGATCGCCCAAAATCAGCCCGGTCAGGCCAGCGGCCACCAACACGCAACTGGGCGGCGGGACGATGTGTGAGCTCCCATTGCGAGGCAATTGGCCCGGGAAGGACCTCATGCCGCCCGCGCCAACCTGTCCCCGTCCAGCTTCAAGGATAACACCTGCGAGACGCTGTCCGGGCCCATGCTGATGCCATAGATGGTGTCGGCGATTTCCAGCGTGGCCCGGCTGTGGGTGATGACGATGAACTGGGCTTTCTCACCGAGTTCGCTCAGCACCGCCTTTACCCGCTCGATATTGGCCTCATCCAGCGCTGCATCGATCTCATCCAACACCGCGAAGGGCGTGGGGCTGACGCTGATGATGGCGAAAATCAGCGCCGCCGCGGTCAACGCCCGCTCGCCGCCCGAAAGCATGGTGAGGTTTGCCGCGCGTTTGCCCGGCGGTCGGGCAATGATCTCCACGCCCGTGTTGGTGATGTCCTTGGGATCGGTCAACAGCAGCTTGGCCGTGCCACCGCCGAATAAGCGGGTGAAATAATGCGTGAAAGCCTTGGCCACAGCCTTGAACGTGCGCCGGAACTCCAGGTCCATCAACTCATCCAGCTCGGAGATCACCTTTTGCAACTGGCCCGACGCCTCCTCCAGGTCCAGCGATTGTTGCGTGAGGAATTCAAAGCGCTCTTTGGTGGCCTTGTACTCGGTCTGGGCTTCCGGATTGATGGGGCCAAGATGCCGCAGCAACCCCTTCAGGCGCTGAATCTCCTCTTTCATCTCCGGGGATATCTCTGTCACGCGCGGCAAGGTGGTCACAATCTGATCAAACGGCAGAGGCTCCTGCGAGGTCACGCCTTCCTTGGTCTCGAATGTCACCAGCCCGAAATCATTCTCTATCTGTTTGCGCAGATATTTGAGATGATCTTCGGCGCGTTGCAGGGCCAGTTGCGCCTGATTCAATTGCCGTTCTTCCTGATGCAGACGCTGGCGCAGGGCTTCGCCCTCGGCATCGTGTTCGATCCACCCGTTTTCCAGCGCGTCCAGCTTCTCCTGCGCCGGCGCAATCTGCGCGACCAGGGTTTGATAACGCTGCTCGGAGGCTTCCAACTGGCTGCGAATGGTTGTCAGCCGCTGGCCCGAGGCGATTTTCTCCTGCTCGATGGTCTCCAGGCGCTGCTGGCGCTCCTTCAGGTCTTCCGCCAGTTTCTTCAGCCGCCGCTCGCGGTCGGCCACGATAGCCGCTTGCGCCTGCAAACGCTCCTCGATGGCGTCCAGCCGGGCCTGGGCCTGGGCCACTGTTTGAATCAGCCCCGACGCTCCCAGCGTGGCCAGCTTTTCCTCCAGCGCCGCGATGCGGTTATCCGCTGCGGTGCGCTGCCCGCTGAAAACCTGAATCTCCTCTCGGAGCTGGGCCAGCTTGCGGCCAAAATTCTCCAGATCCTGCCTGAGCTTCTGCGCCCGCTCCTGATGCCACGCCGCCGCCTGCTGTGCTCGCTCCAGCGCGCTCCGGGCCTGCGCCAATTCGGCGGTCTGCTCTTTTTCCTGGACGCCCAGTTCGCTGGCGGCCGCGGCCAGACGGTTGCGCTCCTCTTCGATGGCGGCAAGGGCTTGATTCAGATTCTCGATCTCCTCATCCAGTCGCTTTACCCGGTCTTGCAGGGTGGCGATCTGGGCGGGCAACTGCCGATACTCCCGCTCGCGGGCCAGCATGCCGCCTTTCTGGCGCTGATTGCGGCTGCCGCCGCTGACGCTGCCGCCCGGATGCACATAATCGCCTTGCAGCGTGACGATGCGGGGACGATATCCGCCGCCGCGGCTGATGCGCCGGGCTACAGCCAGATCCTCCACCACCAGAATCTGCCCCAGCAGCAACTCCGCCGCTGGTTTGATCTCCTGATCGAAAGAGACCAGGTCCGCGGCCCAGCCCAGGACGCCCTTTTCGCGCGGGGCGTCATGGCGGCGCTGCGGGCGCAGATTGTCCAGGGGCAGG
>WGCR01000482.1 GCA_015493675.1 Anaerolineae bacterium | reverse complement strand
TTTTTGATGTCTCCCCGCACGAGGCTCATGGCCATGGAGACGATAGGACTCATCAGCGGCGCCACCAGCATGGCGCCAATGATGACGGCGCCGCTGTTCTGCAACAGGCCATACATGGCAATGCCGCTGGACAGGATGATTAGCACGAAGAAATCCACCGAGGGGGACGCCCCGGACGTAACATCCTGCACCACTTCCTCTCGCTCACTCTGTGTGAGTTTGGGCAATGGATCGGTAATGATCTCCCACAGCCGCGAGAGCCAGGCAAACCGAATCTTCTCATCCGCCCGCACCAGGAGCGTCGGCACAGACAGGCTCTGGAAGATGCGAGCGCTGACGCCTCCGAAAAATGCCCGCCGGGTCATGAAGTTGTGCGACGCCCCCAACAGCAGCAAATCGGTGTCGCTGACCAACTCATGCACGGCTTCCTCCAGAGTGGAAGTGCGCAGCAGGTTGATGGTCATCCGGCTTTTATCCACGTCGAGACTATCGATGAGCGCCTGTATTCGCTCTCGCGCCGCCTTCTCCACCTCCGAACCATTATCCTGCGACACAAAGTGAATCACTTCGATCACGCCATCCTCAGCGATCAACGCATCAGACGTCAGCAATGATGTGGGAGCCTGCCCGCCATCTCCAATGAGCACAGTGATATGCCGTGGGTCATCCGCAGCCGGAAAGCGATTCATAAAGAGGATATTGCCCCGGGCCAACTGCAATATCTTGTTGTATTGCTCGATATTCCGAACGGCGTCCTCATCGATGAAATCGGGCGGCAACAACAACACATAGGCCCGGGACTCCTGCGCTGCGTTAATGACGCCCTCAATCAGATTGGATGACATCCGCACCATGGGCTTGATAACGACACCGCCAGTCGCCGGCTGCAATTCTGCGATCGCACTGGCGAGACGCGTCCACATCTCCTCCCCGCGTTTCTTCTGTTCATGCAAAGATGGACTCTCGCCCACCTCGACGATCTGCACCAGGTTCAATGTAGCGCCGAAACGAGCGGCGATCTTACTGCCCAGAGCCACAATCCGGGGCAAATGCTCCATATCCCGAATGAAAGTCAACACGACAGGCTGCTGCACCGTTGCGATCGCCTCGGCATCCTTCCCTTCCACAGCCTCGTTTTTACGCTCATCCGCTATCCAGCCAGTGCTCTCATCATAGGTCTGCCGCTTGCCCCGGGCATGCAATGCTCGTCGATAAGAAAAGGAGCTGAGCATCACCGCCCCAATGCCCGCCCAGGCGAGCGACCATTGCAAAACCTCCCCTTCAAGGTTGAAAATGGCGACAGTTGCGGCCACCACCGTCAATGCCGGAAACAGAGGATGATAGGGCAGGTGTATCGACCGGTCATCCGGGAGCTTGGGGCTTGAGAGGATAATATCAGGCAGATGAACAAGAATCGTAACCCCAAGAAGAAACGCCGCCGCCATGCCCACAACAACCATGGTATCCATGAAAAAAATCAGAACGACAGCCAGCACAGCCACAATGAGCAGCGGCGGAAAAATCGCTCTGCGCAACCTGTAATTGAATGAGCGCGGGAAAAAATTGTCCGCGGTCATCATCGAGACAACCTCGATACTACCCTGAAAGCTTCTGCTGAGCCCAATGAACGCCATGACCAAAGTAAAGAAAGCGATCAGCGCCGTTATTGTGGCAGAACCCGCAAAAACAACGCCGTTGAAAGTATTGACAGAAAGTGCGCCGGTCAGCGCAGCATCACTACTTGATGGCAATGTGCCAATGGCCAACAACGCCCCCAATACGATCACCACAAGCATGATTCCCCAGTGAACAGAGGCAACGACATTTCGGTTTTCTCGGCGGCGAACAAACCGATTTCGCAAGCCATATACCAGCAGAATCCCCCAAAAGCTACTCAACAGCATTGCGGACAGGCGCAATGGCCTGACAGTTCGCAAACTGATGGAAAGCCCTGTTAATGTCTCCCGATAAGAAAAAATGCTATAAAGCGCCGCCGCCAGCAATAATAACAGCCCGGCATAGACAAACAGTGTGTTCAATCTGTCGCCACCGCGCCACCCTGTCGCCTTGAAAATAAAAAACAGAATCACGACGCCCATGGTCAGCCATTTCAGATTAAGCTGCACATCCCCGCCAAACGCATTATACAAAGTCAGCGAATAGATCACAATCGTGCGGGCAAGAATGGCAATGATCGCTGCATAGCCGCCCAATTCCAGCCAGCCCACAAAAAATGAGAGCGGCAACCCGAAACGATTTCTTACCAGTCCATAGACGCCGCCCGGTCCGCTAATGGCGTCAAACCGTTCACTGTACGTGAGCACCAGGGGTGCAGCAAAAAGAAATAGCCACAAATACCCGAGCATATTGGTTTTGGGACCATAGACAAACGTAAATCGCCCCAAAACAGCCATGACGCCTACAGCAGTGGCAACGCTCGCCCCCGTGGCAATCGCGGTGTGATAGTTAATATCCTGATGGATCTGGATCAAATCCTCAGATACTTCCGAAAGCTTCGACGCCGAAGCATTCTTGCGAGATGCCATGGTGTATTCTCAACGATGTAGGGAAGGATGAGAGCGGCTTGAAAAAAATAGTCAATATCGATTAAATTATAACCTACATCGAAAGACAACAAAAATGGGCTTGTTCACTCAGTCTTTTGCACTGAATCACGCCTCAAATTGCACAGCTAGCACAGCCAGCCTACTGCACCACGAAAAGCCGCCAACTTTGCGGCACTGCAGACGAAAGCAGGTGAACACCCCCCCCCCCAACAAGGCTAGGTTATGACACAATCATCGATCTCATCCCCCAAACTGGAGGCCCGCGACCTGACCCGCGAAGCGGACGGCAAAATCATTGTCGACCATGTCAGCATGAAGGTGTATTCCGCTGAAGTGGTGGCGGTGGTGGGTCCCAGCGGCGCGGGCAAATCCTCCCTGCTGCGGCTGCTCAACCGGCTGGATGAACCCACCGCCGGAACCGTGTATCTGGAGGGACAGGATTATCGGGAAATGGCCCCGCGTGAGCTGCGCCGCCGCATGGGAATGATCATGCAGATGCCGTATCTTTTTTCGGGCTCGGTGGCGGAAAATATCCGCTTTGGTCCACAGCAGCGGAGCGAGGACATCTCCGACGCCGACATCGAACGTCTGCTGGAGCGGGTGGGGCTGCCAGGATTCAGCGATCGCACCGTGGACAGGCTTTCGGGCGGCGAGGCGCAGCGCGTAGCTATTGCCCGGGCGCTGGCCAACGACCCGGAAGTGTTGCTGCTGGACGAACCCACGTCGGCCCTGGATGAAGACGCCAAAGCCGTCGTCGAAACATTATTGGAAGAGATCATCCGGGAAGAAGGGCTTACTTGCGTGTGGGTCACCCATGATCGGGCTCAGGCTCTACGCATGGGTGATCGCGTTGCCGTGATGGAAGCTGGCCGTCTGCTTCGGATTGGCTCCCCCCAGGAGGTGCTCAATGCTTAATCATTTTTTCACCGATCCCATTTATCTCTCCGCCGCCCAGGCGCTGGTTGCGGGCCTGATGGCGCTGGGCATGATGCTCATCGCCAGTTGGTCAGGCATTCATCTGGAAAAAGAGATCATCATCGCTCTGCTGCGGGGGCTGGTGCAGGTGGTGGCTGTCGGAGCCGTCCTGCTTTACATCTTCAAGGGGCCCGCTATCCTGGGCTTCGCCATCCTGGCGGGGATGATGGTGCTGGCGGCCAAGACGGCAGAGAAACGAGCCAAAGGACTGCCGGGCGCTTTCAGAGTGGGATTGTACGGTATCGGCATCGGTGCGGGCGCTGTGATCCTGCTGATGACCTGGGCGGGCGTTATCGACACCAAATTGACAGCACTGATCCCCATCGGCAGCATGATTATCGCCAACAGCATGAACTCGACCTCGCTGGCGCTGGATCGCTTTCAGGGGGAAGTGCGCTCGCATGTGGGACACATCGAGACGGCGCTGGCCCTGGGCGCGTCCCCCAAGACGGCCATTCGCCCCTACGCCCAGGCTGCGGTCAAGGCCAGCCTCATCCCCCGCATCGACTCGCTGCGCTCGCTGGGCATCGTCTGGATTCCGGGCGTCATGACCGGTATGCTGCTGGGCGGCAGCCAGCCGGTGCATGCGGCGTTCTACCAGTTCGTGGTCATGGCCATGATCCTCACCGTCTCGGGCCTGACTTCGCTGATCAGCACGCTGCTGATTGCGGGCTACATCTTCACGCCCGCCGAGCAATTGGCGCTGAGTGCGAGCAACTGAAGCCGATCACTGGCACGTCCCGTCCGGAACGGTCAGGGTCACAGCATCCACCAACTCTCCAGAAGCATTGAAAATGCGGGCGGGAATGATCGTTTGATAGCGGTCGGACCAGGCGTAGAGGCCCACGCGCAAGGTCGCGGCCCGGGCGTCGCCAGACAGCGCCAGTTGATGCGTCGTGGTTTCCGGAATTCGGGGCAACCACTGCACAGGAGAGGGAGCCAGGGGCTCATCCGCCTGATCCACCCGCGCGCCCTGCGCGTCCAGGGCGTGCAAGAACACCGTCTGCGGCGCGTCCACCCAGCCCAGGGGCGTCCACGCAAGGGTCACGTTCATAACGCCGTCGGCGCAGGTCATCGTGGCGCCGGTCAGTTGGATGGGAAGGACTTGCAGAGCGGCGGCGTCTGCCACATGCACCATGCCCGAGGCCTCCACGGTCACAGGCTGCGTCAGGGTCACCGTCACTTGATAATCGCCGGGCGCAGGCGGCTGCAAGGCCAGATTGACCGCCAGCCAGTCCTCAGCAAGGAAGGGCAGCACCACGGCGAATTCCTGCCGACTGCGAATCTTGCCATCCTGGCGCCAGAGGACCGCGCCCCGGGCCGGATGTCCCGGCGGCCAGGCGCGGACGCCACGGGCCAGATCCAGAATGAGCAGCGGGGCGTAGGGCGCATCGGCGGCGGCATCGGGAGGAAGAACAAGATGACCGGAGACAGCGGAGAAGACATCGTCTCCTTGCGACGTGACCACGATCGTTTCATCTCCCTGCCAGGCGATAGTCAGAGCAGGGGCCGCGTCGATGCGGGCCAGCATCTGCGCCCAGACATCATCTGCATAATAAGCTCGATGCAGGATGACATAGCGCACATCCAGCGCCCGATAAAGAGGCAGCGTCTCGGGCGCTGGAAAACGATCGAGCAAATCGATGAGGCTTTCATGCCGGGGCGGCACAAAGCCGCTGTAACCGGTGGGCGTTGTATTCCAATGGTAGATGGAATCGTATTGGGGCCACAGCCAGCGCTCGGGCAAACGCAATTGCTGGGGCAACGCCGCAGGCAGGTCCACCGTCACGCCCGGAGGCTGCGTCGCCAGCCACAAATACTCGGGCGGCACCTCATCCCCCTGGGGAACCGAAACCACCGAAGTCGCCGGCCAGGACAGGGATTCGAGAAAAATCAGGGCGATGAGACCGGCCAGCAGCCACGATCGGGCCCCACGGCGCTGCAACGCGGCCAACGCCATCCCCGCCAACAAGCCCAATCCCAACATGACAAATCCCGCGAAGCGGGCCGGCGCGCGCAACGCCTTGAATCCGGGCAGATGTTGATGCAACCAGGCATAGGGCAAAACCATCGACGGTTCCAGCGTCTTCAGGGGCGTCACCATCAGCACGGGCCCCAGGCTGAGGATGAACGCCGCGCCAGCCAAAAGCAGCGCCGCCGCGCCCCAAACGCGCTGCCGCCGCTGCATCAGAAACAATCCGGCTACGGAAAGCGCCAAAGTCAGCAAACCGGGAAACAGAAAATCCACCGGATAAGGCCCGACCATCGCCGGTGGATGCGCGCCCAGCCAGCGCCCGTACAGCAAATTACCGCCGCCGGTCATGACCCATTGCTGCAGGGAGGCGGAGAAAGGAATCGCGTCGTCCAGGCCTCGCTCCAGCCCAAACAGATTGCTGACCCGAAGATAGGGCAATGCGTAGGGAGCGACCGCCAGCAGGCTGAGCAGCCCAGCCAACGCCAATACCGCCATCTTGCGCCCCCACGCCTTGCGCCCGACGAGCAGAAAAAGGGGCGTCAGAAAAGTCAGCATCAGGGCGGTGAAAATGCCATAGTAGAGGGTGGTGAAGACCTGAAGGACCAGAAAGAACGCCAGCATCGCTCCATCCCGCCAGCGGGCGCGACGGGCGACCCGCCACAGATAATAAATCGCCAGCGGCAGCCATTGCAGCGTCAACATCTGCGCCTTGGGCAACATGCTGAGCCGATAAACGTTGAAAACGAAGATGACGCCCACCAGAAACGCGGCCAAATGGCTGCGAGTGACCAGCCATCCCAACAAATAAGCATGATAGCCGCCCAACACAAACCCCGAAAAGAGAATCAGATTATAGGCGAAAACAGGCAGTCCCGAAGCCACCGCCAGCGGAAAGACCAGCAACACGCTGCCCAACAGCGTCTCGGAGTAAGCCAACGCGTCGGGATAAGCATAAAAGATGTTGGCGTCGAACAAGTGCGCCGGCGCGGTCAGCAGTGCATGCACATCCCAGGCCGAGATCCAGGTATTGAGCAGCGGATCGACGGTGTCGGTCACGGCGCCGGTCATTCGCCAGGAAAGGGGATTGAGGAACAGCAGCGTCAGGCCCGCATACAACAAGAGGATGAGGGCATGGATGCGAAAGGGTTTAGGGTGCATGATCTCGGATGGAACAGACGCCATGAGCGGCTGCGCGCCGATGAGGAATGAAAATAGGCGGAGCCAGGTGCGACGCACTTGAGACAGGCGTTGGCCTGA
>WGCR01000481.1 GCA_015493675.1 Anaerolineae bacterium | reverse complement strand
TACAAGGAGGCGTAAGTCGTTGAATAGTTAGCTGCTTGCGCTTGCGTCCAGCCGGATTCGCAATCCGGCGGATTAAACGGAAAAAGTGCGCCGGATGTGCGATCCGGCGCGGCGCATTATCATAGCATCACATGTTTTGGCGCACTATTTCTCAGGGCGACTGCCACCCCATGACCAGTACGAGATGTCCGTCACCGGCATTTCGGCAATGATCGCGCCTTCATAGTTCGGATCGAGGGGAAAATCAGCCAAAAACCAGCGCCGGGGCGCATCCGGCTCCCCGGCCACGCGCAACAAGCGGGGGGGCTCATCGGGCCCGAGGGTGACATCAAATTGATGCAATGGATAAGAAAGACCTTCGCCAATGGCCTTGATGAAGGCCTCTTTGCGCGTCCAACAGCGGAAAAAAGCGCGCGCTTGCTCATGAGATGGCAGCGCTCGCAAGGTCGCTACTTCGGCGAAAGAGAAAAACCGCTCCGCAATCTCCAAACCGCCGAAATCGTCCCGCACCTGTTCGATATCCACCCCCAAAAGACGATTCTGCGCCACGCCCACCGCCATCAATTCGCCGCTATCTGTGGCATTGAAAGCCAGATCCGGGCGATCAGGCAACGAGGGTTTGCCATAATCGCTGTATTCGAAACGAATGGCGGCCGGGGAGACGCCCGCGTAGCGGGCCAGGATCACCCGCAGCATCCCCCGCGCCGCCACAAAACGACGCCGATCCCGTTCAAATCGATAGCGCCCCGCCCGCGCCTGTTCCTTTTCATTCAGCACCCGCCACAGCATGTCCGATGGAAACGGTGGATGCAACAAGGACACGCGCCAGAGATGCACCTGGTCGGGACGTAACACAGGCCGGGAAGGAGGCGCCTGCCAGAAAATCATGTCCCTCAGGCCACAGACGCCATCTTCTTGCGCAGGCTCAGAGGCCGCATATCTGTCCAGACCTCTTTGATGTAGTCCAGACATTCTTGCTTGGAGCCGCGCTTGCCAGCATCACGCCAGCCCAGAGGCAGGTCCCGATCTTCGGGCCAGATAGAATACTGCTCTTCTTGATTTACAACAACGCGATAGATGGTGTTATCTTCATTATCATTCCATGACATAGGTCAACCTCCATAACAACAGAAACGTGCAAGGGTATGTATTTTATTTATCTATGATGACGATTATAGTGAAAACGTAACGCTTGATGCAACATTCAAAAATCGAAAACTCAGTAGATCACGATTTCAGTAACTCACTGCAAAAATGCTTGGCTTCGGCGGCAATAATGGCTTGAACTCCGGCAGTTTTGCACCGAGAAAAATTTATGTAATCAAAATCGTGAAGTACTGAAACTGGCGCTTTACGCCTGACGCATCACTTCGGCCAAATCCCGGGCCAGGGCCTGCAACAACAGCATTCTGGACGAATTGAGGTAGAAATGATCGCCCGGGAACATGCGCAGGCGAAAATCGCCCGTGGTCAATTCTTTCCAGGCCTGCATCTGCTCTCGGGTGACATACCGATCCTGCAATCCGCTGTACGCGGAGATGGAACACGCCAGAGGCGGTTCGGGCTGGTAGTCGTATGTTTCGGAAATGGTGAAATCCGCCCGCAGGATGGGCAGAACCAACTGCATCAACTCGTCATTCTCCAGAATCTCGGGAGCCATTCCGTTCATCTTCCGTAATTCCCGCACCATGGCCTCATCATCCAGACGGTGAAGCAAGAGCTTCTCGGGGTCCTCGGCATGGGGGGCGCCGTGGCCCGATACGAAAAGCCGGGCGGGTTGCGGAAGCCCCTGGCGACGCAGGGCCAGCGTCGTCTCGAAAGCCTCCTGCGCACCCAGGCTGTGCCCGAACAAAGCGAAGGGGCGATCCAATAAAGAGGGGAGTACGGCCATGACGCCCTGGATCACCGAAGCCATATCGGTCAGCAGAGGCTCGGACAGACGATTGGCCCGACCGGGCAACTGCACCGCCACCACCTCAATGCTCGGGGGCAGGACGTTGGCCAAGTCGAAGTAGATAGACGCGGACGCACCGGAATAGGGAAAACAGATCAGACGCAACGCCGCCAATGGATTCGGTTTGGGAATAAGAAACCATTTATTCATAGCTCAAAAAGGCAGGGTCGTAGGAGGAGCAGGAGCTTGTTGAGGAGCGGCGCCACCGGACGGCGGGCCCTTCCGATCTCCGGGCTTGACTTCAAAAGCCAACAACTCACGAGTCTGCGGCAGCAATGCCACCAATACCGAAAGCAACACCATAATACCGCCGGATGCGGCATAAATCAAGGGGATGTTTTGATTC
>WGCR01000480.1 GCA_015493675.1 Anaerolineae bacterium | reverse complement strand
GGTGATTTTGGCCACGCCTGTGCGCACCATTTTGCGCCAGATAGCCGAGCTGGGCCCGCAAATGAAACCTGGCGGCGTGCTGCTGGATATGGGCAGCGCCAAAACCGCCATCTGTCAGGCGCTGGCTGCACTTCCCGACCATGTGCAGCCGGTGGGGGGACATCCCATGTGCGGCAAGGAGACAGCGGGTCTGGCCGCCGCGGAGCCGGGCCTGTATGCCGGCTGCACTTTTGTGCTCTGCCCCCTGCCGCGTACGGCGCCCGCGGCGTTGTCATTGGCGCAAGAGATGACGGCATTGATTCGCGCCCGGTCGCTGGTGCTGGACCCCGTCCGCCATGACCGGCTGGTGGCGGCCATCAGCCATCTACCCTATCTCAGCGCCGCGGGCCTGGTGAGCCATGTCATGGGCATCGCCCAGGCTGATGAGACCGTGTGGGACGTAGCGGCCAGCGGCTTTCGCGACAGCACGCGCGTCGCCGCCTCCGATGTACGCATGTTGCTGGATATTCTGCTGACCAACCAAGAGGCGGTGCTGGAAGCGGTGGATGATTTTATGGGCCGTCTCACCGAGCTGCGGGATGCGTTGGCCCGGGGCGATGAAGAAGGCCTTGCAACACACCTTCACGCCATTGCCGCCGCCCGACGCAATTGGGAGAAAAATCGCAAAAGCCATTGACACAGCCCGTCCCCCGTGCTATGCTAGACGAAACGCTATCTCACCTCGATACAAAATCATGGCAGACCTGCAATTCAAACTGACGGACGAACTCTGGGAAGACATGGTGGCGCTGGAAGGCGCTCCTGTAACCGCCATCGTGGTTTGGGATCGATCCCTGGTGGACGAAAGTCTGGATCAGCCTGTCACCGACAAAAACCGCGCATTCGTTGATATCGATCTTTATCTCGCCAATCAGAGCAAGTTGGAACTCTACGGCGCTTCTGTGGCTATGGATGAAAAGTGTGATCCGATCATCGGACTGGACGATATTGGCGAAACGCTGGCGCAACACACACAGAACGGCGCTTTGATTGATGAGATAGCCGCGGGTGAGGATGACATGCTTGTTTTGCTATTGAGCAACGAACGCAAAGAATCATTGCTGATTGCAGTATCGGCCTGGTTGGAGGATGTGTGGGAAACGCTGCCTGAAGAAGCAATTTGAAAAGGTGCGATTGTAGAGGGAACATGCGTTCGCACTGTGATTGACAAAAATCCACTCTCGGCTTTATACTTCCATCATCATATTTTTTCATTCATGCCCGTAAGCATGATCTGCACAGGAGGCGAAAATGTATCAACACACAGTGATCGTTGGCAATCTGGGACGAGATCCCGAAATGCGTTACACCCCTAGCGGCGTGCCTGTCACCACGTTTTCTGTGGCGGTCTCCCGCAAATGGAAGGGCCAGGATGGGGAGCAGCATGAAAAGACCACCTGGTTTCGGGTGAAAGCCTGGCGCAAATTGGGTGAACTCTGCAATCAGTATTTGTCGAAAGGACGGCTGGTGCTGGTAGAAGGCGAAATCGATGCCAGCGCCTGGGTGGGCCAGGATGGCGAGGCTCGGGCCACATTGGAATTAACGGCGCAAAATGTGCGGTTCCTGGGCGGCCGCAGCAGTGGCGGCGAATTCGACAGCGGCGGCGAAGCCTTCAAGGAAGGCCCGGCCGTCGGCGAGGAAGATTTGCCCTTCTGAGTGTGCACAATCCCTGGCTGGCTTCTTCGCACGCAGTCCAATTTCGTTTCCGACGGGCGGCGAAACGCCCGGGAAAGCAGGTTCGTTTCAGCAGGCTGTTTGCGGGAACCTGCCAGGGTTTTGTGATGATTAGCGATTCTTGAATTGCGCCGTCAATTCCCGCGTCAAATTCAGATAGAAGTCCCCATAATACTGGCTGGGCTCGATATACGTCCCCTCCACCCATTCGTTGAAGCTGTTCACCCACAGCAAATCGGGATTGCTTTTCATGGCGGCGTTGAAGGCGGCCCGATAGGTGGCGCCATCGTTGCGCGGCTTGACAAAAGGCTGGGAGGGCACGCGGATATCGGGACGACAGCCGGCGTTTCGATCATCCCACCCGGGGCTGATTGTGGCGATCCAGAGTTTGTTGGCGCCGTAGGCGCGGGTGCGGGCCGCCCACATGGGAGCCTTGGCGTAATCATTGGGATAGGCGGCGTGGAAAACTTTATAAACCCACAGACCATCAAAAACGGAAAGAAAGCTTGGATCCAGCCCTTCAGCTATCCAGATAGTCGCGTGGTTGGGGTCTACCTGCGCCCGCAGACCGGCCCAGGCCTGTTGCGCAGATTGACCGCCCGCAGTAGGCACGCGATACACATCGGTAAAAAAGATGACCGGGCGTCCGCTGATGCGCAGGAAGTTGGGGTGGCCGCTGTAAGTCTTGATGAAATAGCTGATAGCCTCGCGGGTGTTGGCCTGTGTGGCTCCCGGCCAGATATGCCGCAGAAAAATGATGGTGCTGAAAAACGGCTTGCCCGCAGATTGATTCAAAAGCGTGCTGAAATTGCGGTCGGTGCGATCGCCCGGCCCCACCCATTGCATGGTGAAGCCATCGAGGCCCGCGCCCAGCGCCAGATTCACATGCCGGGCGATTGCAGCGGGATCGTCAGAATGATAACGCCGGAGAGGTCGATCTCCGGCGCTGATGTTGCAGGCATCCCAGCCTGAGGCGTCATACCAGGCGAAGTAGTTCGCCAGCACCAGGGGCGGCGCATTGCCGGGATTGGCTGCCGCCGGAGCCGCCAGATGAACGGGCGCTGAAGCAACCGGGGTGGCGGGGCCCGGGGTGGGCGTCGGCGGTGACGTACGCTCGGGCAGGCTGTTGATGTAATTGAATTCGCTGAGCAATGCGGTGAACAGCCAGCCTTCCTGGCCATCGGGCGTGGCCCCAAACACCCAGTCGCCTGTCTGGTTTCGGGCCTCAGGCACGAAGATGGTCCCCTGTGGCAGCATGGTGACGAGATCGTAAACAGCGCCCGGGCCTGTGCGCAAATTGGCCAGCTCAACGATGATCTGAGGCGGGCCGGGCGTAGGCGTGGGCGGCGGCGTCAGCACCGCCATTTTTGCGCCTTCCTCCGGTCGCAGCAGCTCGCGGTAAATCCATCCCTCCTCGCCATCCCGCGTGCGAACAAGAATCCACTCGCCATCTGCGGTTTTGCCAACCAGCTCCACATCTTCACCTACAGGAATGATGCTCAGCACCTCAT
>WGCR01000479.1 GCA_015493675.1 Anaerolineae bacterium | reverse complement strand
TTTTGGCTTGGCCGGGCGGTTTTGTCCACCCCCCCGGAGGTCTCAAAAGCAGTCCACCCCCTGAAATCCAAAAGAGCCGTTTTTTCAGCTCGGCTTCTGAATGACTTTCTGATTCCTCATCAGGCGGTTTCTCCAGACCGCAGGCAATCGCTGCGGCGGATTTCGGTGTTGAATCATGCGTTGCGATAGCGGGAATCATCCAGCTTATCGGTGGGAGGGCTGAAATTCAACGCCTCCAGTGGAATCGGCTCGCGACGATTCTCCCCGCCCGGAGGTGCGTCATCCTCTGGCGAGATCGGGCGGAAATAGAAGATAATCATGAGGCTGGTCAGAGCCAGCACGCCGATGATGAGCTCGGTGATGGGAATGCTGAAATGCGCTGCGCTGAGAACAGCCGCGGCATCCACAAACCAGTGCCAGCCGATGGCGGCCCACAACCAGCTTTTGTTCTTTTTCAGGAATGTCTGCATGACGATGACGGCCAGAGAAATCTGGATGATCAACGTCGAAACCCGCTCCACCGCGCCCATCAGGGCCAGATACCAAGGCGTGGCCCAGAAAGCAGTCAGTTGCTTTTGCACCAACGCCAGCTTATCGGCGGGCAATGAAGCCAGCATGTCGGGGTTGTTGTGCAGGGCGATCATATTGACCACGGTCAGCCCAGCCAGAATGCCCAGGATCATGGCCTCGAAACCGCCATGTCCAGCCCCGTACATCAATGCTGCTTTCCAACTGCGGGCTTCTTTCAGGTTGTTGCGCAAAATGGAGTAGCGAGCCAGCTCCTCGGTAATGGCTGCGGTGAAGCCAAAAATCAATGCCTGCAACCACGCCACGCCTCCTGATCCCAGCCCCGGAATAAAATGCGCCAGGAGAGCGTTGAGGGGGAGATGGAATATCTGGGACAGAATGAACGCAAATCCGCCGAAAAGGAACAAACGCCAGGAAAGATGAAATTTTCGGGCCAGAAATATCCCCAACAGAATGGGGATCAGGATCATCAGCAGAGCGTTGAGAAAATAGGCTGGTATAAGCATGGTGGGTGGCAATCAGTGCACAGAATGCGGTGAAGCGCTGTGTAGCGCCCTAAATAGAGGGGGTGTCATTCTTTCGGATACACCCAGGCGTCGAACAGGGCTGTCAGATCGCAGCCGCAGGCGTCCTCGGCCACGTTTTTGAGGCCATCGGTGGTGGCGATGCCCCATTTGTGGGTGTGATAATACGCTTTCTGGAATTTCCCAAATGCTTCATCCCCGATCTCTTTGCGCAGCTCATCAAAGAAAAGACCGCCGCGGCCATAGATGATGCCGCTGTATTCCGCTTCATCATAAGCCGAGACAGGTAAATCCAGAGGGATGTCGGCATCGTCGATATAGTCCCAGCGCCTTCGTTGATTCGCCAGCTCCTGCTGGTAGCCGTCCGGGCCATAGACCTTGCCGAAATAGAGAGCCGTATTGTACTGGGTCAGTGATTCATCCAGCCAGGGATGGTGGATCTGGTCGTTACCCACCACGCTGTAAAACCATTGATGCCCGACCTCATGGGCTGTGGCTACCTCGAAGAAGGGCTGCTCAACATCGTAGAGCGATAGGGCTACCACAATGATGCCGGGATATTCCACGCCGCCCGCGAGGGTGGGCGTTCCCGCTACATCAAGCTCCACAAAAGGATAAATATCATAGGCTTGGTTGTAGGTTTTGAGTGCGTCGGTGGCATATTGCAAGGCCAACTCATTCTCACTGGCCAGCTCGCCTGGCGCATAGGCCCGCACAACCGTATCGCCCACTTTTTCCTCTATCTTCCGATAGCGATCGCTGCTTACCAGATAGAAATCTCGCATGGGCCCGGCCGCCCAGGTGATGATCTCTCGCCCGTTTTCTTCCTTCCGATCCACCACAAAACCTGATGCTTCGGCTATCTGGCCCGCAGGCAGCGAAGCTCTCACCAGATAATAAGCTGTGTCGCTGTATGTGATGTCACCATAATTGGGCGGCACCTCGTCGTACCAACCAATCTGGTCATCGTATGCCGGGATCATGGGATAGGCATGGGCCAGGGCCAGAATATCATCCATGCTGGCCAGCACGGCGTAGTTTGAGCCGGCTGTGGTGGGAACAGCCACCTCGTAATCCATGGCGATAACGACCTGATCCCCCGGCTGCAATGGCGCGAACATGCCCACAATCAGGACGCTGTCATACGCATCCTGCATGGTTTTGGTGGATTGACCGTTGACCGTGATGTGACTGACGGTCATCTTGCCATCCAGGATATTGGGAAACAGGCGAAAGATAACTTCATTCAGCGATACATCTTCGGTGTTGGTGTAGCGCACTTCCAGCTTGCCCACGACATGAGTCAGATCGTCGCTGACGCTGAAATCGATGTGATAGACGCTGGCTCCTGGCAGTTCTTGCAGCGCGTCCTGTTGAGAAGGGATCAGGCCCGGAGCGAAGATGGCGCGAT
>WGCR01000478.1 GCA_015493675.1 Anaerolineae bacterium | reverse complement strand
CCGCATCGCTGAGGATGGCGGCCGCAGGCTCGCCCGCACTGGAGCAGTTGGTGCCGATGACGCCCAGCAGGGTGCTATCGGAAGCCAGCTTGGTGGCCGCAGTCTGACCGCCCTCGGCGGAGCACTGGGAGTCCTCGCCGATGAGCTCGATGGGATGGCCCAACAGCTTGCCGCCCGCATCGTCGATGGCGATCTCGATGCCGCGACGGGAGTCAACGCCCAACGACTCGTTGGGGCCGCTGACCACCAGTGCGTAGCCGATGCGAACAGGATCGTTCGGGCCAATGGTGACGCATCCCAGAGGATCGTCACAGGACATATCCTCGGAGACTTCCTTGGTCGGCTGCTCTTTGGGAGCCTCGGTGGCTTTGGGCTGCGCGGCAGGCGCTTCGGTGGCCTTGGGGGCCTCCGTGGCTTTGCCGCCGCCACAGGCAGCAAGGGCCAGCGCTGCAACCAGCACCAGCAGGGCGATGAAAATCCATTTCTTTTTCATACGATCTTCTTCTCCTTTTGAGTGAGATGAGGGAAAATGGACGAATTGTCAAAATACCGGCAATCGCCAGGCAGGGACGCTAACCGGTAATCTTACAAGTATAACGCGATAAGCGATTTTGTCAAACACAGCGCTGCACCAGATAAAGGTTCTTCTGCTAATGCTTTCTTTTCTTTTCAAACCTTCACATCCAGGTATTTTTTTGATGATGTCTCCCGAATTTTCTTTATATTTATCCGTGTTTTCTTTTGAATTTGTTGATAGATTTACCGAAATAGCAGGCATCGTATGCTGAGGACGCCAAATGTGTTAGATTGTTCGAGTCTGTAAAACGCTGTACAGGCTCAGGTCGCGGTCACGCCCGTCCGCTACAAATTGCTCTGCTATGGTCAAATTCGCCGATTCCGCCAGCATTTTTATCTCGGTTTCATCTATTTGATGCGCGTAGCGCATGCCCTCGCCATCCTTTTTCCAGTCCAACAAAAAGTCACCGGGCTCTACGTCATCCTGGCTCAGGCCGGCGGCAGCCCAGGGCAGCAGCTTGCGTCGCATCCGCGGATTCTGCATGAAGCGCCAGTTGGAGAGGATGAGAACGCCGCCCGGTTTCAGACATCCGCTGGCGGCCCGAATGAAGCGCTTCCGCTGCTCGAAACCGGGAATATGGTGCAGCACTGCCAGCGCAGTCACCACGTCGAAATGGTGAGATTCCCGATGCCATTCGGATGTGCTCAGATCAACCTGAAAAAATTCGGTTGAGATATGTTTCAGGTTCTCGGTTTGTTTTCGGGCAATGGCGAGCAACATGGCGCTTCCTTCCAACCCCACATAGCGCACCTGTTCCAGGCGTCCCTCCAGATACAACGCCAGACGCCCATTGCCACAGCCCAGATCCAGCACCGCCCCTCGCTTGGGGAAATAGTGTATAATACGATCCCAGCCTGGTTGAGCGCCGAATCTCGTCCCCGAAAAGGACGCGCCGAACTGTTCATAGAACTCGTGATTGATTGACAGCAGGCGCTGTCGGACCGATTCTCTCATTTCTCTATTCTAATGCCCACCATCTCCCTCTCCAAATGGTCTGATGCTGAAGGCCGCACCCGCGAAATTCCCACCGATGTGGCGGACCTGACGCAGGTGCTGGCGCAGATTCGCGCGGTCGAAAAGTGGAGCAACAAGGCTTATCTGGCCATTGTCAATAGCCACGCCCGCAAAACCGGGCGACTTTTCTCCAAGACCGAGCTGATGGATGGCTATCGCAAGTTGACGGCGCTGGGGATTATCGAGCCGGATCGGGAGTTGGCGCAACGATTGCAGCGTAAGCCGATGCGCACGCACTCGGGCGTGGCTCCGGTTACGGTGCTGACAAAGCCTTATGATTGTCCGGGGGATTGTCTTTTCTGCCCTACCTTTGTACGCCTGCCCAAAAGCTATCTGCCCGATGAGCCCGGGGCCATGCGCGCTTTGCAGAATGATTTCGATCCCTGGCGGCAGGTTGTCTCCCGGCTGCACAGTTTTGAGGCCACGGGGCATACCGCCAACAAGGTGGAGCTGCTGATTCTGGGCGGCACCTGGTCTGCGTATCCCAAGCGATATCGCGAATGGTTTGTGCAGCGCTGTCTGGATGCCATGAACGGCGCGGATTCGGAGACCCTGGCCGAGGCCCAGCGCCGGAACGAGGATGCGGCCTATCGCAACGTGGGCCTGGTCATCGAAACCCGGCCCGACGCCATCACCCGCCGTGAGATTTTGCATCTGCGCAAATTGGGCGTGACCAAGGTTCAGATGGGCATCCAGAGCATGGATGACCGCATTCTGGCTATGAACAAGCGCGGGCACACGGTGGCGGACACGCGGCGGGCCTTTCGCATGTTGCGGGCCGCGGGCTTCAAGCTGGTGGGGCATTGGATGGCCAATCTCTATGGCGCCACGCCCGAATCGGACTACCAGGACTTTCAGCGCATTTTCGACGACCCCGCCATCCGGCCCGACGAGCTTAAAATCTACCCCACCTCCCTGCTGAAAGAGGCGGAGCTTTACGATTACTACCAGCGCGGGCTTTATCAGCCCTACGACGAAGAGACCCTGGTGAACCTCATCGCCCGCTGCAAGCTGCACGTGCCCCGCTACACCCGCATCAATCGCATTTTTCGCGACATCCCCTCACCCAATATCGTGGAGGGCAACAAAAAGACCAATCTGCGCCAATTGGTGCAACGGTACATGGCCGAGCATGAAATGGGATCGTGTCAATGTCTGCGCTGCCGCGAGGTGCGCCGTCAGAAGGTGGTTGCGGGCGATCTGCGGCTGGATATGCTGCCCTATGACACCGCGGACAGCCGGGAATTCTTCATCAGCTTTGTCACGCCTGAGGACAAGGTCGCGGGGTTCTTGCGCCTGTCGCTGCCCAACTCTCCTGATGTGGTCCCCATCGACGAGATTAAATACGCGGCCATGATACGAGAAGTGCATGTGTATGGCCCGGCGCTGGGGCTGGGCAAGGACAGCCGGGGCGAGGCCCAGCATCGGGGTCTGGGCGGGCGATTGGTGGCTCGGGCCGAGGCCATCTCCCGCGAAGCGGGCTTCGATCAACTGGCGGTGATCTCGGCCATCGGCGCCCGCAACTACTACCGTCGTCTGGGCTTTCATCTTACCGAATTCTACATGATGAAGCCACTGGTGAAATGAATAGACATTGTAACTATACACCTATCCTTTCATATCGAGACAAAAACCACAAAGACACGAAGGCGCAAGGACACGAAGGAAAAAAATAGAAGGTTTTCTTCGTGTCTTCGTGGCAAAGCGTTGTGAGGGATACCTGGATAGTTACTAGACATTATCGGAAATAGAAAGTCTCTGCTCACGCTTGGCATTATGTTGCTGTTGACAAAGCTCAAAGATTAATGAACAATGATTAAAGGCTAAATCAGCGTGGTTTTCACTTTAATCATCACTCATTGATCATTGATTCGGGTATGATTGAGCAGAAAGCGGGGAGTTCACCTCGCAATGGGTTATTTCCAATAATGTCTAATGCTTTCCCTTGCCTGACGACATCTTCTCGCGTTTTTCTCATACATCTCCAACAGAGTTCTTATCCTTCGCTGGTAGACTAAAAAATAGCATGATTGCTGAGGCAGTCACGCTACAATTTCCCCAGTGGAGGATGAATCATGTTTAAGATTGGAGTCCCTGTTTACGCCACCGACGGCAAAGTCGGTGTGTTGCAATATGTCGTTCTGAATCCTGAGACTCAGGAAGTCAGTGATCTGGTCGTCAAATGCGATCTTTTCGGTGACGCCAGAGTGCTTTCGGCCCGATACATCGACCGTGTGGATGATGACGGCGCCATTTATCTCTCGGTGGACAAAGTTGTCGTACGCCGTTCCCGTAAATTCGAGCGTGAGGAGTTTATCGAGCCGGAGGACGCCGTTGTTGCCGCCCATCCCGATGGTCGGCTCTACTGGCAAGATGTGTACGGCGTGATGGCGACGGAGTTGCCCCAACCGGCTTCTCACGTTCATATTGTCAGTGGCGTGGATGATGACGAAGTGCTGGTGGGCAAAGGCTCACGGGTGTTCACCGCATTGGGCGAGCGCGTGGGCACGGTCGATCACGTTGTCATCGATCCTGACGCCCGCAAGTTGCTCTATCTGGTAGTGCGGCTGCCCGGCATTCGCCATCGCCGCGTGGTCGTGGCCGCGTCGCAGGTCAAGGAGTGGCAGCCTGATAGCGTGGTGCTGACGCTGGACAAGGAGGCCCTCTACGCTCTGCCGCCCTATGTGTCCGCCAGGCGGGATGCGACGCTCGCACGGCTGGTGCGGGAGGCTATCGCCGCTCTGGGCGTGGATGTGGAGCATCTGAGCGTCTTTGTAGACAAGGGGCATGTGCTGCTGCGCGGGCACAGCGCCTCGCTGGATGATCGTCGTCGCATCGAAGCCGCGGCCCGCTCGGCGCCGGGCGTGATCAGCGTCACCAACGAGATCACAACCGATCGGGAGCTGGAACTGCGGGTGCAGCAGCGTTTGCTGAATGATCCGGTGGCGAGCCTCTATCCGGTGGATGTGATCATCCGCAATCGCATCGCCACCGTCACCGGCAAGGCGCCCAGCGCCGCAGTGCAGGATGTGATCCTGGAGATCGTGCGCAACACCCCCGGCATCGTTTCAGTTATCGACGAGATCGCCATCGATCCACAGGCTTTCGAGCATCCCATCATACCGAAAGAGTGGGTGGTGTCGCTGATCGAAGACGCGCCCGAATTCGTCCCCACTCCTCAGGAGCCCTGATTTTCTCATGATCGCGCTCGTTTCCGCTCCAGCCTTTCCAACCGATGATGCAGGTCGGTGAGGGCTTCCCTGCGTCGATAAGGTGATGACCAGTTTTCTGCCCGGGTGATGGCTTCCAATGTCCACGCCCGGGCTTTTTCGATCTCGCCCGTGTGCCATTCGTGGTATTTGGCCAGCTCCACCAGCGCCTCTATGTCGTTGGGACGATTCATCCCGGCCAGGGCTTCCCACCAGACCGCGGCTTCCTGCCGCCGCTCCTGCCGTTTTAGCAGCAACGCCAGCTCGCGCATAGCCTGAGCCCGGTGCGCGGGCGGCTGCGGCCCTTCCAGCGCCCGTCGAT
>WGCR01000477.1 GCA_015493675.1 Anaerolineae bacterium | reverse complement strand
TGACGCCCGCAGGGGGCGTCTTGGAAGGTCATTTGTAACTATACAGGTATCCCACACAACGCTTTGCCACGAAGGCGCGAAGGTTTAAGAAGACACGAAGAAAACCTTCTATTTTTCCCTTCGTGTCTTTGTGGTTTTTGCCTCGATATAAAAGGGTAGGTGTATAGTTACGGTCATTTTTGATTTGGATCAACGAAAGTCAATGGAAAATCGAATTGTTGGCTGTCCAGTATCTGGTCATCACGCTCCACCTGCACAGACAGAGAATAAAGCGCATCGGGCACAGGGGGTTTCTTGAAGTGCATGGTTAGCGAGATGTAGTCGTCTCGCCAATCCACCAACAGCATATCCGAGACCTCCCGGCCGTCCTGATCCAGACAAGTCATTTGCACGACAACGGGGGTGGCAAAAGAACTAAGCTGCACCCTCACCCACAGTTTTTTGAGATCGGGGTAAGGGTAAACGGCGATGCGTTCGATGGAAAGGGAGTTGGTGTCGAATCGGAAGGTGAGGCCCTTGCGCATTTCCTGCTGGGCCGTGGTAATCTGACAACTGCTCATAAGCGTCTCCATGTGCGACGCACGTGAAAGGTCTCGCTCATTGCATTGAGCAAGACCGATGTGAACGAGAATCTTGCCTTGCGGCGGGAGGAACGATGGCAAATGCGCTGCACATCATCAGGGATGACGGGAACGGATGGGAGTCGAACCCACCGCGGACGTCTCCGCGACGCCCGCCACCGGTTTTGAAGACCGGGACGCCCACCGGGACGCATCCGCTCCCAAAATATGAAACGTGTTTGTAGCGTCCCCCATAGTACCCGCGTAGCGGCTGTTGGTCAAATGCCGGACGCTCGTTTCCATACATTGTCCGAATCTGATAAAATCCGGGCATGTCCAAGAAGGAAAAAAAGCGCATCCTCATCGTCGAAGATGAATCTGATCTGCGCAAAACGCTGAAATACAATTTCAAAGAGCAGGGCTACAAGGTCAACACGGCGGCCGATGGCCCGACAGGGCTCGAAAAGGCCCGCGCCAAAAACCCCGACCTCATCATCCTGGACCTGATGCTGCCGGGCATGGATGGCCTGAGTCTGGTGCGGGCGCTGCGGCAAGAATCGGACACGCCCGTACTGATGCTCACCGCCCGCAGCTCCGAAATGGATAAGATCATCGGGCTGGAGAGCGGCGCCGATGACTATCTCACCAAACCCTTCAGCCTGGGCGAGTTGCTGGCCCGGGTGCGGGCGTTGCTGCGGCGCTCGGACCGCATGGCGGTGCGCAATGTGCTGGCCTCGGGCGGCGTCGAGTTGGACCTCATCAGCCGTCGGGCGCAGATTCAGGGTCGCCCCCTGGAGTTAAGCCCCAAGGAGTTCAATCTGCTGGCGGAGTTGATGCGCCACGAGCGGGCCGTGCTCAGTCGTGACCTGCTGCTGAACCGGGTGTGGGGATACGATTACATGGGGGATACGCGCACGGTGGATGTGCATGTGCGCTGGCTACGGGAGAAAATCGAAGCGGACCCCGCCCACCCGACGCTCATCCAGACGGTGCGGGGGGTCGGCTATCGTTTCGATAGCGGCTCGCCCGATCTCGATCAGCAGGACGACGAAGAATGAACCTGCGATTCTGGGAACATCTCTTCCGCAAAACAGCCGGGGGGCAAGGGGTGAGCCAGGAGGAGATGGCCGCCCGGCGCTATCTCGACGCCCTCCGCCAAATCGGGAGCGAGGGCCTGTTCTTGCTACGCGCGGATGGAGAGGCTGTGTGGATGAACGACGCCGCTCGCCAACTCGCGGATTCGGGGCGCCCGCCCGGCGGAAGGCTGACTCAGATCGCAGGCAGCCATGAGCCCCTGGCCCTGGCCCGACAGGCGTTGGCCGACGATGATCCCCACGAACGCCAGTTTTCTGTGACGGGCAATCATTATCTGGCGGTGGCCCGCCGCGTTTCGCAGCGCCCGCCCCTGGTGGGATTGACCATCTCCGATGTGACGGAGTTGCTGCGTCTGGGCCGGGCCCGCCGCGATTTCCTGGCCAACGTCTCTCACGACCTGCGCACGCCCATCGCCGCCATCCAGCTCATGGTGGAGACGCTGCGCACGGGCTCGGTAAATGACGCGCGTAGCGAGAAGTTGCTGAACAGCATCTACGAGCAGACGGCTTCATTGCAACAGCTCTCGCAAGAGATGCTGGACTTGAGCATGATCGAATCGGGGAGGATGCCTTTCAAACTGGTGGAGACGTCCCTGGCCGCGGTGCTGGCGCCCACCTGTCAGCGCATGGCGGCCCAGGCCGAACACAAGGGCGTCCGGCTCACCTTACAGCCCTTGCCTCATGTGCGCATGTGGGCCGATGTCAACCAGGTGCAGCGGACCTTGCAGAATCTGCTACACAACGCCATCAAGTACACGCCCACTGGGGGAGACATCGACATCAGCGTCGAAGTGGGGGACGAAGAAGTGACGGTGGCTGTGGCCGATACCGGCGTGGGCATCGCCGCCAAAGACGTAAGGCAGGTGTTCGAGCGCTTTTACAAAGCCAATCGCGGGCGCAGCGATGAGGGGACGGGCCTGGGGTTGGCCATCGCCCGTCACATCATCATGGGGCATGGCGGGCGCATCTGGGTGGAAAGCGAGCCAGGCCACGGCGCCACCTTCTTCTTCACCCTGCCACGGGTGTGAGGATGATGATTGATGATTAAAGATTAAAGCGAAACCACGGCGATTTCCTCTTTAATCATCGATCATTGATCATCTTCTTCGCCTTTCGCGCCGCAGCTAGATCAGCCATGCGTTGCTGTTCTTCTTCGACTGAACGACGCAGGGCATTCCAGTCATCCACGTTCACCTCGGCCAACTGGCCCGTGACCATGAAATCCACCCGTTCGGCCAGGTCGGTGGCGTAGTCCGCGAAGCGCTCCAGGTCTCGGGCGATGCGCATGAGTTCGTAGATGGCCTCGACCTTGTCGGGCTTCTTGGTCTTGGCCATGCGGGCCAGCACAGAGAAAAATGTCTCACCGTAAAGCTGATCCACGTCGTCATCCCGGGCGGCGACCTGCAGAGCCAGCGTCACATCCTCGGCGGCGTAGGCCTGCATAGCGTCGTGCAGCATCTCGTGTCCCATGTCGGCCATCTGGCGCAGTTCGGGCGGGATGCTGAGGCCAGGGCGTTGCAGGATGTAGGGGATAGCCTTAGCGATGCTCTTGGCCTTATCGCCCATGCGCTCCAGGATCACGTTTATGAACAGGCTGGCCAGGATGAAGCGGGCGTCCCGGGCCATGGGCTGCTGGGTGCTGATCAGCAACAGGGAGATACGCTCGTTTTCGTATCGCAACTGATTGACTTGCTCAT
The DNA here is from genome assembly GCA_015493675.1 of Anaerolineae bacterium. Lineage (GTDB taxonomy): Bacteria > Chloroflexota > Anaerolineae > J102 > J102 > M2005. The sequence goes on along the minus strand of WGCR01000477.1, from coordinate 6,441 downwards.
CCATGCCCAGCACCTCGCGCGCCAGTTCCACATCCTTCCGCTCCAGCGCATCCATGGCGGTGGCCAGCTCCTGCTCCACCAGCTCGGACATGGAAAGCAGGTTCGAGCGCAGTTGGTGCAATCGTTGTTCAAAATTCTTTCTTGGTGACATAATAGCCTCGTTACAGGACGATGCGGCGGATCAGTTGATTTTCGCAGTTGTTGTCCACGGTGGCGATGATGCTGATATAGGGTTCCAGGCCCGAGCCCTTCAGCTTCTTGCGTAGCAAGGCGTCGATCTGAAAGGCGCCGGCCGAGCCGCGCATGGAAATTTCCACCCGAACCGGCTTCTCCTCTCCTGCCAGGATACTCACGTTCTCAATGGCCATGGCTGAGATGGAATGGATGCTGGTGGAGCCCTGTTCGAAGGGAAGACGAGAGCGCCCTTGGGTCATATCCAGGGCGTCGGCCACGCGCACAATGCCCGCCTCCAGGGTGAGAGGTTGGCCGTCGCTACGATGGGCGATAATGGCGTGCAGTATCTCCGATTGTATGATGCCTCGCTCAGCCGGATCGGAATAAACCGTCGCCAGCAAAGGAGGAAGTTTCCGATCCGCGATGATAAGGCTGTATTCTTCGTGGTTGATACGATGGATGCTCATACCCACGTCATGGAACAGAGCCGCCATCACCACGACGACCTCCGCATCCTCCGTTGTCATCTCGTAATCTCTGACGATGTTGGGGATGATGTCGCGACCTACCAGCAGGCGCAAGAGCTTCAAAGCGATATTGGCCACGATCTGGATGTGCACCGGCCCGTGATCGGTCATGTGCAGGCGGGTGACCGCGTTCACGTTCTGGGCGTGCCAGATGGCATAAAGCTCTTCGTCAGATGCCACCTCTTCCAGCAGCGCCTGGAGTTTAGGGTTATGGCGGGCGGGAACCGACACCTGGAAGCGCTCCGCCCTGGGAGGCAGCGGGCCTGGCGGCGTTATTTGATCGGGGATAGCGTCAGTCATTTTTCTTGTCCAACTTTTTCAGCAGTTTCGGCAGCAAGTCTCCGAGATCGTCCTGGGCGCGGCTGAGTTCATGCTCGGCCTCATCCAGGGCCTGATAAATTTTGTTCAGACGTTTCCAGGTCTTGCCCGAGGCAATGTCGGAATCATCCAGCAACTGGGAAATGGTGGCCCGCACCATTCCGATCTTTTTGCGAGCCGCGGTCAGGTCTTCGGGCATGGCAGTGAGATGCTTCTTTTTCATGGTTTTACTCCTCCTCCCCCGCCTTGCCGGGGGATGTGAGATGGATCGTCAACGGTTGCGCCGGCGCCACGGGCGACTGGATGGCGAATTGCTGCAAATAGGGCAGGATGCGGGCGTGAATCTCATCCCGCACCTGGCGAAAGATGGCCAGGCGCTTCTCCTCGGTTCCTTCGGCTTTGGCCGGGTCATAGAAGCCAATGTGCTCGACATGCCCCTCCCGCAGCCACACGGGGCAGGTCTCGGCCGCGTCATCGCACACGGTGATGACCAGATCGAAAGCGATGTCGCGGAAGACGTCCGGGCGTTTGGAGTAACCCTGGGAGATGTCGATGCCGATCTCCTGCATCACGCGGATGGCCAGGGGATGCACATAGCCCGAAGGTTCTGTGCCGGCGGAATAGGCCCGGTACAGATGCCCGAGGAAGTGATTGGTCAATCCCTCCGCCATCTGACTGCGGCAGGAATTGCCGGTGCAGAGGAAAAGCACGTTGCGTTGGGTCATACTTGTAACTCCTGAAAAAATGCCTCACGCAAAGACGCCAAGGCGCTAAGTTTTTCTTTGCCGCTTTCATTCTTTGCGGATCTGCGCCTTTGCGTGAGATTATCTTATCCAAACCGCCCGGTGATGTAATCTTCGGTGCGTTTGTCTTGAGGCGTGGTGAAGATAGCGGCGGTTTCGTCGAATTCGACCAGTTCGCCCGCCCGCTGCTCGTTCATCATCATAAACGCGGTGTAATCGGAAACGCGGGCCGCCTCCTGCATGTTGTGGGTCACAATGACGATAGTGTATCGTTCCTGCAGTTGGGCGACAAGTTCCTCGATGCGCAGGGTGGCGATGGGGTCCAGAGCGCTGGCCGGTTCATCCATCAGTAAGACTTCCGGCTGGATGGCGATAGCGCGGGCGATGCACAGCCGTTGCTGCTGCCCGCCCGATAGCGCCATGCCCGACTGCTTGAGCTTGTCTTTGACATCGTCCCACAGGGCGGCGCCGCGCAGACTCTCCTCGACGATCTCATCCAGGATGGCCTTCTTCTTGACGCCGTAGAGTCGTGGACCATAAGCGATGTTGTCGTAGACGCTCATGGGAAAAGGGTTCGGGCGCTGGAAAACCATGCCCACGCGACGCCGTACATCCACCACATCGACGCCCGCATCCAGCAGGTTCTCGCCATCCAGGATGATCTCGCCCTCGCTGTGCGAACCGGGCACCAGATCGTTCATGCGGTTGAGCGAGCGCAGCAGGGTGGATTTGCCGCAGCCCGACGGGCCAATGATGGCCGTAACCTTGTTCTCATACACAGGCATGGTCACATCATTAACAGCCCGAAAAGATTTATAAAAAACGGAAAGATTGCGGATTTCTATTTTTTGCGTAAGCATTTTGGGGTATCTGTGAACGTCTATTTAATCAATGTTCCGCGTTACCAGCGGCGAATCCCGCCTTATTCGTTTTTAATCTGCGGGAATCAGACTTTTTCAGATTCTTCTGCGTTCTATCTCTCTTTCAGGGCAGCATCAGCCATGGGTTTGGCGGCGTTTCCAGGCCAACCAGGTGCGGGCGCCGATATTCAGCAGCAAGACCAGCAACATCAGCACCAAAGCCACGCCCCACGATTGCTCCACCCGTTCGGGATAGGGCTGCTGGGCGTACTTCCACAAGGTGAGAGGCAGGGCGTCGGTGGGCTCGGCCAGGATTTTATGAAAAATCTCCCAGAGACTCTGATTTGTAGCAATGCCCTGTTTGATATAACCGAAAACATCATAATGCTCATTTCCAAGAGCGGTAAAGAGCAACGGTGCGGTTTCGCCGATGGCCCGGGCCAATCCCAGCATGATGCCGGTCACGACGCCTTCCATGGCCGCCACCAGAATCACCGAAAGCGATGTCTTCCATTCCGGCGCGCCCAGGGCCAGAGAGCCTTCTCGCAGCTCTTTGGGAACCAGTTTGAGCATTTCTTCCGAAGAGCGCACGACCACCGGCAGCATGATCATCGCCAGCACCAGGCCCCCCGCCAGGGCCGAGAAATGCTTGAACGGCAACACGAAGAGTGCATAGCCAAAGATGCCGATGACAATGGAAGGAACGCCGGACAACAGGTCGGTGCTGAATCGAATGGCGACCCCCAATCTGGTTTGGGGATAATACAAAAGGTAAAAGGCGATGAGCAGGGCGAGGGGGATGGCGATGATGGCCGCCACGATCACCATCACAATCGATCCCTGGATGGCGTTGGTGACGCCGCCGCCCGTCGCGCCCATGGCTGTGGGCAGGTGAATGAAGAAGTCCAGATTGATCACGCGCCAGCCCTTCAGGATCACATAGATGACAATCCAGACCAGCGGGATGCCCGCCAGGATGACCGTCAGGCCTGTCAGGCCCAGGATGATGTTGTTCACCCATTTGCGGCGGCGGTAGACGCGGGGCAGATTGACCTGGGCGAAAATATCTCCGTTCATGGCTACCTCCCCATGGTTTTACGCTGAACGCGCATCACCAGCCAACGCGAGATGGCGTTGAGAATGATGGTAACGACGAAAAGCACGAGCGCGATTTCGATCAGGGCGGAGGAATGCAGGTCACTCACCGCCTCGGCGAATTCGTTGGCGATGATGCTGGCCATGGTGTAGCCCGGCTTGAGCACCGAGTAGCCCCCGCCAGAGGTGTTGCCTATCACCATGGTCACGGCCATGGTCTCGCCAATGGCCCGCCCGAATCCAAGGATGACCGCCCCCAAAATGCCGCTGAGTCCCATGGGCAGCAACACCTTCCAGATGGTCTCCCATTGCGTCGCGCCCAGCGCCAGGGAGGCTTCACGTTGGGAGCGAGGGATGGCCAGCAGCACATCGCGGGTCACTGCGGCGATGGTGGGCGTGACCATGATGGTGAGAATCAGGGCGGCCGCCAGCTTGCTAATGCCTGAGGCTGGAATAGGCCCACCGAAGAAGGTCGATAATCCGGGAATAACACCCAATGTATTCTGCAAGGCCGCGCCGATGGGATGGACGACTTTGGGTAAAAACAGATAAATGCCCCACAGACCATAGATCACGCTGGGCACTGCCGCCAGCATCTCCACCATATAATTCAGCGGCGTCCGCAACAGCGGCGGCGCCAGTTCAGCCAGGAAGATGGCGACAGCGATACTGAAAGGCACGGCCAACACAAGGGCGATAGCGGAGGTGACGAGGGACCCGTAAATCGCGGGCCAGGCATTGAAGCGATCCAGGGCCGGATTCCACGCGGCTTTGGCCCAGGGCGAAATAAACGCCCAGCCAAACGCGTGGCGGGACGGGGCGGAAAGGGCCCACACCTCCCAGCCAATCATCAGAACCAGGATAAGAATCAGCAATGAGGACCCAAACAACGCCGCCACCCAAAACCGATCACCGTGGTTGGTGAAACGACCCAGGCGGTGACGCAGATCGTTTTTTTGCTGGAAAAGTGACTGGGTATTGCTCATAGCTTCTCCGACAGAATTCGTCTCACGCAAAGACGCCAAGGCGCTAAGCTTTTCTTTGCCTCTTTTTTCTTTGCGACTCTGCGGCTTTGCGTGAGATCTTTCTTTTTTGTTCCGGCTCGTCCGGGTCATGCTGTTACTGCAAGACCTTCTGGCCGTTGCATGTCACCTCGTGCAATTTGGCTTCCACCAGGTCGCGCACCGCCGCAGGCAGGGTGGCGTAGCCCAACTCTTCCGCTTTCTTGGCTGCGGCCTCGTCCGAAATCGCCCACTCGATGTAATCCAACAGGGCTTTGGTCTTGGCGCAGTCCTTGTTTTCGGTCATGTGAATGATAAGGTAGGTGTAACCCATGATGGGCCAGGATTTTTCGCCGGGCGCATTCACGATTTTGGCGGTCAGCCGTTCGTCGAAGGCGTTGGCGAAAGCGGCCATGGCATCCTGCATGGTCTCGGCATTGGCGGTCACCTCATTGCCCGCGGCGTTGATCATTGCAGCCATGGGGATGTTGTTGGATTTGGCGTAGGCCAGCTCCACGTAACCGATGGAATAGGGCGTGGATTGCACAGCCTGGGCCACACCGGGGTTGCCCTTGCCGCCTACGCCCTGGCCGATGCCATCCGCCGGCCATTCCACTGCCTTGCCCACACCCACGTTATTCTTCCACTCCTCGCTCACTGCGCCCAGATAGCTGGTGAAAATCTCTGTGGTGCCGGAGCCATCGGAGCGATGGGCGACGGTGATGGGCTGGTCGGGCAGGTTCACGCCCGGATTCAGCCTGGCGATGGCGGGGTCGTTCCACTTGGTGATCTTCGCCATGAAAATGTTCACCAGCGTGGGGCCGTCCAGCGTCAACTTGTCCATGCCGGGCACATTGTAGATGGGCACGACCGCGCCTGCCAGCATGGGCAGCATTTGAAGATCGGGCATCTTGGCGTATTGATCATCCTTGAGCAGGGAATCGGACCCGGCAAAATCCACCGTGCCATCTAAAATGGCCTTCTGGCCGCCGCCCGAGCCGATGCCCTGGTAGTTGATGGTGACATTGGGCTGCACCGAGGGGTACATCTGATTCCATTCGGTGTACACCGGCAGCGGGAAAGTGGCGCCAGCGCCGTTGAGAGTGACTGCCTTGCTTTCTGCGGGTGCAGGCGTTTGCGTGGGGGCGGCCGCCTGGAGCGACTGGGAAGCCTGTGTCGGTGCGGACGCCTTCGTCGGTTGCGCCTTGCCGCCGCCACAGGCCGCCAGGGCCAGGGCAGCGATTAAAATCGTAAGAACAATGAGCGTGCGTTTCATTTCTCCTCCTTGAAGAAATAAATGTGATTTGTCTTAATTTCGTGGTTTATCAACCAAAACCAGTATAGCAAGCAGGAGCCCCTCGCGGATCAAGATGTCGTTAAGGTCTTGTTAAGATTTCTTATTATTCGATTATCACCCCACGTCTCCTCGATGTCACCGCAATGATATGGTCTCCTCCGGGCGGTGGAGTGCCGCCGCCCGGAGGAGAAAAAATTATTCGGCCCGCAGCAAAGCCTCCCGGATGCGGCTCAATCCCTCATCCAGCGTGGCGCGGGGGCAGCCAAAATTCAGACGCACAAAGCCCGAACCGTTTTCGCCAAACCACGAGCCCTCATTGAGCACAACTTTGGCTTTATCACGGATGTGTTTGGCCGGAGCATCGGCCCACGGGGTGTCACGGAAATCCAGCCAGGCCAGGAAGGTGCCCTCCGGTCGGGCCATGCG
>WGCR01000476.1 GCA_015493675.1 Anaerolineae bacterium | reverse complement strand
GCCCACGCCGCCTCCGAGCTACTATCCCCCACCCTCACAGCCTGGTGATGGCCCCGCCACAGCATGCACGATTACACCCATTTTGGGGTTCGGCAAAGTATGGTATCACAATCAAACCGTTCGGGATAAGATCGGTTGCCCAACTGATCTGGAAAAGGGGTTCAATGCGGTCGAGCAACGCTTCCACACAGGCTATGTCGTCAACAATCTGGATGCCAAGAAAATGTACATCATCTTCACAGACATCGGGCAATGGACGACCTACCCTGACACCTGGCAGCAGGGAGACCCCGTCACGAACCCCACCCTGGTTCCGCCCGCCGGCTGGTGCCAGCCTGAATACGGTATCGGCAAGATGTGGCGTAATGAGGACAATTATTCGCAGAAACTCGGTTGGGCCCACTGCCCGCCCAATCCTCCGGTCACAGCCACCTATCAGACATTTGAGCACGGCGAGATGATCTGGACTGCCACACAAGGCGTCTTCGTTCTCTACGACAGCAACACCTACCGCCAGTTCAAATAGCATCACAAACCCTCTGCCACCAGAGACCGGCGATCTCGATCTTCGAGAAAGCCGGTCTTTTCTTTTTCCAAAAGCTTGCATTGACGCCCATTTTTTGCTATACTTGCTGTTGGTTAAGCCCTGGTAGTTCAGCGGATAGAACGCCTCCCTGCGGAGGAGGAGGTCAGAGGTTCAAATCCTCTCCAGGGTGCCACAGCCCGAGGCCCGTCACGCGACGGGCCTCTTTTTTCAGGATCATGGACTCTGAGCCTTCTTCCCCGTCATCGCTTCAACTCCCGCCCGACAGATTTCTCACCTGCCGTTATTGTGGGATCACGTTCGTGTGGACAGGATGGGAACAGCAGCAAAACGCCCGAACCCCAGAACTTTGTCCGGGCTGCCAACATCTGCTGGCATTAACGCCACGATGGGGCGTAGTAAAATGGTTCGATGGCCGCAAAGGCTTCGGCTTCATTACCATGTCCGATGGCTCAGATATTTTCGTGCGCCGTCGAAACGCAACGGGGGGAGGGCGACTACGCAAAGGCCAATTGGTCAGCTTCCGCATAAAAGAGAGCAAAAGCGGGCCGCAGGCAGTCAAAGTGCGGGGGCGAAAACCTGATTGAAAGAGGATAAGGAGATGCCTTGCCAATATCTCGTAAAAAGCCTAAACTAATAGCAGATATCAAAAAAGCCGGGCTCGAATTCGACACCCTTCAAAGGAGGTTCCCCATGTTCAAACGTGTCTCTGTACTCATCCTGCTCATCACCGTCATGAGCCTGCTTCTCACAGCTTGCGATCAGACACTCCCTCCCACGTTCCAGACAAGTTCAACAAAAAAAGATGTCGATATTCGTTCCACCTATTATCCACCGGTAACATCTGTCGACATCAAGGGGCTGAGCGTCACGGATGTCATCAACAAAGAGGTGATCAAAGGCGATTCGGTGATCTTCTACATATACGATCCCAGCGGCATTGGCGATGCCACCTTCGAATTGACCGGGGGTGAAATGCCCAAAACCGTGCAAGTGCGTCTTTTTGTCAACGGATTGGAAAGCCTGGAGCTTTCTTACGGCGATGTCCTCATCATGGCCTCAGCCTCCGCCAATGGCCCGGTCACCGAAAAGCTGCGTCTGGGCGGCGGCGAAGCCGATCTGGCGCCCGACACTCCTTATTGGATCGATATTCAATCGCTGCCAGCTCAGGAAGGCGGGCTCTTCATCGGCGACCCCATGCTCCCGGCCAGCTATCTCATCACCCTGCCCGATGATTTTCATAGCGGCCAATCCTCCGAATTCGCCCTCAAATGGATTGACTTTTACCGTTAAAGCGGCTTCTGCCTGTAAAGGAAAGCAATGATGATACGTTGGCATTCCATTTTTGTGCTGTTCACCATCCTGTTGGTTGGTTGCCAGCCCATTATCGAGTGGAAGACGCCTGTTGTGGAAAAAAGCGATCATCCGGCTACAATGACTGCAAGATTGACCGAGACGCCAGAGATTAGCGTGAAAGAGGTTTGCAGTATTGTCTATGGAAACGATCTGGTTCTTGGAAAAACTTCTTTTTCGGAAGCAGAAAAATGGTTGCAAAAGCAAGGAATTACTTACAATGTAGGTGACAATAGAGACCGAATTTCGTGGGACAATCCCGAGTACATCGATATCACGCTGCTTTTCCACAATGACTCACTTTATGGGGCGTTTCTTTGGAAAAGATCGTCACGCCCATTGCTGGGGCAAATCGTCAATGGTTTGGGAGCCCCGGAGTATTTTGTCGCTGGTTTGGCGAATAATGCTACGCCTGTTGGCGCTTGTGAAAATAATTATTGCGCTGTGTCCATTACATTGGGTTATCCCTCGCAAGGCGTTGAATTCAGCACCCTATTTGGTACAGATAAACAAACGATTACCATTACACCGGATTATGAAATGGAAATGATTGACTGTTATGAGCCCGGGAGGAGAGAAGAATTCGAGCAAAATCAGTACGGAACCGTATTTTCATATGATCAAGGATTGCAATGGCGCGGTTTTGGCATGAAGGTGTCGCTTTCAAAATAAAGTTGAGCCAAGGACTCCCACGAGTGTAAAATCTTGGAATGCTCGCTCAAATGGGTGGATTCATACCGCTGAAGCGGGCGCCATGCTTGGCATTTGAGCCAAATAGGGGTAAGATTGACATGAACGTTTCCCATTGTTTTCACAGAAGGGCGCGGATGTTTCCGCCCTTCTTTTTATTGCCCGCAACATGACCAATCCCCCACCGCCTGTTCAGCGCCTGCGCCTGACTTACAGCAAAAAAGAAGACGCCCGTTACATCGGCCATCTCGATGAAGCCCGATTCTGGGAACGCGTCTTCCGGCGAGTGGATTTGCCTATGGCCTACACCCATGGCTTCCATCCCCAAGCCCGTCTCCAGTTTGCCGCGGCCCTGCCTGTGGGCGTGGCGGGCGAAAATGAATTGCTGGACATCTGGCTGGCCCAACGCATCGAGCCGGAGGCGTGGCTGGCTGCCATCGCCCGCAACCTGCCCCCGGGCTTCGCCGCCAAAAATCTGCTCGAAGTTCCGCTGAAATTGCCCGCCATGCAGGCCAGCCTGCGGGCTGCCGTCTATCTCGTATGCTGGGAACATACGTCGAGGGATAAGCTGGCGACGCGGGCGCAAAAACTCCTGGCGGAGCAAGAAATTCTGCGTCCGCATTTCAAAAAACCAGGCAAAACCTACAATCTGCGCCCCCGCATTCAAACCATCGAAACCCTGCCTGAAGCCCCCAACTGCCTGAGAATGTTGCTGCAAGCCGGATCGCAGGGCAATGCCCGTATCAATGAAGTCATCGCCGCCATGGAGCTGGATGAGCAGGCCCACACCATCCTGCGGGAACGTCTGATTCTGGAAGAATAGCGCCCATCCTATTTTGACATTTTCACGGGCATCGCTTTATAATTACATGTTGTGGGCTTTCGGGCCCACTTTTTCTACGCCAATCAAAGAAAATCTCTATCCAAACAAATCCCTCACGTCGTTACGGCTCCCCAAGTCCCGCTTTGCAGGCGCCGTACGGAAAGGAAACAGTTTATGTACGCAGTCATCAAAACCGGCGGTAAACAATATCGCGTCGAAGAAAACGAAATCATTAATGTCGAACTTCTGAAAAACGTCTCCGAAGGAGACCAGGTCACTTTCGATAACGTGCTCCTGGTAGGCGGTGATGACGCCGTGAAGGTGGGGCAACCTGTGGTGGAAGGCGCCAAGGTGACTGCCACATCTCTGGGCGTCGCCAAAGGCCCGAAAGTCATCATCTTCAAGCACAGCGGCCGCACCACTCTGCGCCGCAAAACCGGACATCGTCAGAAGTACACCCAACTCCGTATTGACAGCATCACGGCCTAACGTGACCTGCATCTTCCATACCTGACCAGATTAACGATAAGGAGCGAATCAAATGGCTCATAAGAAAGGTGGCGGTTCCAGCAGGAACGGTCGCGATAGCAAAGCAAAACGCCTGGGCGTCAAGCGCTACGACGGACAATTCGTCCATGCCGGCACCATCATCATCCGGCAACGCGGCACCCGTATCGAAGCGGGCGAGAATGTAGATACCGGCAGAGATCACACCCTCTTTGCCACAGCTGATGGTTTCGTCAAATTTGAGCATAAAACCCGCGACAAAAAACGCGTCAGCGTTTATCCCGAGCGCGTAGCCTGAGCAATCACCGAGGTAATCAAGAAATGAAACAGGGCATTCATCCCACCTATTACGAAGACGCCGTGGTCATCTGCTCGTGCGGCAATACCTGGACCACCGGCTCCACCCAAAAAGAAATTCACACCGACGTCTGCTCGGCATGCCATCCCTTCTTCACCGGCGAACAACGCATCGTCGATACCGCGGGCCAGGTCGAGCGCTTCATGCGCCGTCTGCGCACCAAAGACGAAATCCGCGCCCAGGCCCGGATCAAGGCAGAGGCCCGCAAACTGGCCGAAGAAGCCGCCCGCAAGGCCAAAGCCCGCGGCGAAGACGCCGAGACCGCCTATGACGAGGCCTATAAAAAGGCCCTCGCCAAAACCAACTGACGTTCGCACCAATAGCGCATCAGGGCAGGAGCTGTTTTTTCGGTTCCTGCCTTTTTCTTTGCCCGAAACCTGCTGACGGCTCTTGTTTACGCAGCCCCTTTGTTCGGGATATAATAGACATGATTGGTAACCACTAAAAGATATCGCCACCATTTTTTGCCACGAAGACACGAACAAGATGAAGGCGCGAAGGATTTTTCTTGGCTCAACAGGGATTCAGATGGTCTCCCGACCTCCGGGAGGTGGACGAGTAACTTTTGGCTTGGCCGGGTGGTTTTTGTCCACATTCCTGAAATCCCAAAGAGTCTTTCTCTTTATTTCCCTTCGTATCTTCGAAAAACTTCGAGCCTTCGTAGCTTTCTGGGACTTAAAGTCGAGTACGCTAGCAGTCACAAAAAACTTTCAACAACCACGAGAGAGGAAATTCATGCCTGACAGACATCTGCGCCCCAGCAGCGGCTGGACCGAGGTTATCTGCGGCTCCATGTTCAGCGGCAAAACCGAAGAGTTGCTGCGTCGTCTGCGCCGGGCCGCCATCGCCCACCAGAAAGTGCAACTGTTCAAGCCCGCCATCGATGATCGCTACGGCGTCACCACCGTGGCCTCGCACGACGGGGCAAAATGGGAGGGCGAGGTCATTAACAACGCCGTCGAAATCCTGGAACGGATCGAGCCCGACACCCTCATCGTGGCCATCGATGAGGTGCAATTCTTTGGCGATGAAGTCGTGGACGTGTGCGATCAGCTGGCGCTCCAGGGCAAGCGGGTCATCGTAGCCGGACTGGATACGGACTTTCGCGGCGAACCTTTTGGCCCGATGCCCGCCCTGATGACCAAGGCCGAGAGCGTACGCAAATTACACGCCATCTGCATGGTCTGCGGCGGCGAGGCCAGCCGCACTCAGCGCCTCATCAATGGCAAACCGGCCTACTATGAAGATCCGGTCGTCCTCATCGGCGCAGCCGAATCCTACGAGGCCCGATGCCGCGGATGCCATCAAGTGCCGCACCGCAACGCCCCATAGACCCAGCGAGGAATTCGTGAGCCCCATCGATCGACGACAACAGGAGATAAGCAAACGGCAGGAAGGACGCCTGCCGCCGGGACAATCATTGACCACTCGCTTCCCGGTGCTGCACTATGGCCCGGTGCAGCGCATGCACCCCCGCAACTGGGATTTCAGCATCTGGGGCGAAGTGGCGGAACCGGTAAGCTGGACCTGGGAGGCATTTCGCCAACTGCCCCGCAGTCAGGTGACGCTGGATGTGCATTGCGTCACCCGCTGGAGCCAATTCGATACGCTGTGGGAGGGCGTCTCGGTGCGCACACTGATCGATGAAGGATTGATCGCGTTAAAAGAAACAGCCCGTTATGTCATCCAACATGCCGAGGGCGGCTACACCACCAATCTTCCCCTGGAAACCGTGTTGCAGGAGAACTTCCTGCTGGCCACGCACTATAATGGTCAGCCCCTCACGCCAGAACACGGTTATCCCCTGCGGGCTGTCATCGGAGCCATCCCCGGACGATTCGATCTCAAGACGCCTTATTTCTGGAAAGGGGCCAAATGGCTGCGGGCGCTGGAGTTTTCGGCGGTGGACAAGCCCGGATTTTGGGAGCGGGCCGGATATCACAACGACGCTGATGTGTGGGAGGAGCAGCGCACCGTCGGCGGGTGGTAGGAACAGACGTCATGAGCGGCTGCACGCCGATGAGGGATGAAAATAAAACGCAGAAACTTCTGACGCCCGCAGATTCTCCTGATTTTATGGAACTGCTAACGTATGCCGTGAGCGGGAGGCTGTCTTTTCTTCACTCAAACCTGACAGGTTCTGGTGAATCGTGCTGCAGAAAGCGTCGCTCTCAGCCAACGGGGCATGCAAGGATTTGAGCCGTTGTCAAAAGAACCTGTCAGGTTGGTTTGACGGAGACAACCTCGGCGGCATGAGTAGGCGCTCAATGATTAATGAGTGATGATCAAAGCAAAAACCACACCGTTCTGCCCTTTAATCATTATTCATCAATCATTGACCTTTGTCTGCTTTCTATTCACAAAGTAGACGCCATGAGCCGCGCCCTCACATCACGAGAGTTCGTCCAGCAGAGCTTGCAACGCGGAAGGCAGGGGGCTGATCAGCGTCACGATCTCCTCATCGGCGGGGCGGCGGAAACGAATGCGGTGGGCATGCAGAAAATGACGTCCGAGTTTGTACACATCCCGCCGCCCGTACACGACATCTCCTACCACGGGATGCCCGATGGACGCGAAATGCACCCGTATCTGGTGCGTTCGCCCGGTGAGGGGATGGGCCGCCGCCAGGGTGTTGACATCATAATAAGCCACGACCTCATACTCGGTCTGCGCTTCGCGCCCCCGGTTGGCAGGCGCGACCGCCATACGCTTGCGATGTCGCTGGTGACGACCGATGGGGGCATCGATGACGCCCTGCTCGGGTGAGACATGCCCGTGCACCAGCGCCAGATAGGTCTTCTCGATGGTGCGATCTTTGAATTGCGCCTGCAAATGCCGATGCGCCCGCGCATTTTTCGCCACCAGGATAATGCCCGAGGTGTCTTTATCCAGCCGGTGGACGATGCCAGGCCGCCCGCTCTCGCCCACGCCCTCCAGATCGGGAAAATGCCAGAGGATGGCATTGACCAGGGTGCCGCGGCTGTGCCCAACCGCGGGATGCACCACCATGCCCGCGGGCTTGTCGATGGCAATGACATCCTCATCTTCATACAGGATAACCAACGGGATATCCTCGGGCAGGAGCCGGGTCGGAACCGGGTCGGGGATGGTGAGGGTGATTACATCGCCCGGTTTCAACGCCATACCGGACCGAGCTGGCCGATCATTGACCTGCGCCAACCCCTCCTTCACCCAGCGCTGCACCTCGGCCCGAGAATGATCGGCCAGTTGCGCGGCCAGATAGCGATCCAGCCGCGGTTGCGCCGCCTCGACAACAAAACGCCGTTCCATCAAATGCGGGAGGGGAAGTAGGGAATCTGGCGGGGATAGGTTTCGACGAAAAGGGGCGAGGAGATGATAAAATCCGCAGAAGTGCGATTGGTCGCGGCCAGGATATTCCACACCTGGGCCAGACGCAGCAGGGCCTTGACGTCAGGATCGTGGGGTTGGGGCTCCAGTGGATCCCAGAAGAAGACAAGAAAATCGATGACCCCTTCCACAATCTTGGAGCCGATCTGCTGATCGCCTCCCACCGGGCCGCTGTGAAAGCGGGTGACAGGCAGATTCAGCTCTCGCTCCAGCAACAATCCCGTGGTGCCGGTGGCGTAGAGATGATGTTGGGCCAGGGTGCCGCGATTGAACTGCGCCCAGGCCAGTAGATCATCCTTCATGTTATCGTGGGCCACCAGGGCGATATGCTTCACCGGCGGCAGGGGTTTTTCGATGAATTCAGTCTTTTGTGCGGTAGGTTTCATAATAATGCTCCTTGAGGAGAATCAACGTTGCTCCCGGAGATGTGAAAGAAAAAACGCCGGAGAGACTCGCGGCGTTGGGAAAAATCAATGCATGACACTGATGGCGACTCAGGAGACGTGTTGGGCTTCACCGGCGCTATGTTGCTGGCTGCGCATCCGGCGCTCATCCAGGAAAAAATAAAGGATCAGCAGACCCGTTCCCACCACGATGGAGGAATCGGCCAGATTGAACATGGGAAAAACCCATGCATCCGAAGCCTGCACCTTGATAAAATCGACCACCGCGCCGTAGGCCAGACGGTCCCACAAATTGCCAGCCGCACCGCCCAGCATCAGTCCCAGGCTGACAGACATCAACAGAGATTGGGCGCTGCTGCGAAAGCTGTAGATGGCAATAGCTACAACGGCAATGCCGGCAATGAGGGTGAAAAAGAAACTTCCTCCCTGAAACAGTCCGAAAGCAACGCCGGTGTTAGCGCTATGCAAGAAGCTGAAATAGGGATACAACGCCGGGATAGGCGCGACTTCACTGTAAAGCGGGATGGTCTTCAACACCCACATCTTGCTGAACCGGTCAGCCAGCACAACCAGTACAGCGACGGCAAGTGTGATCAGGGCGAATTGAGTCTGTTTACGCATAATGAAATTTCCGAAAACTAGATATCACCCTGTTCCAGAGCCCGCGGACCGAGATTGCGCCCCCCCATGGTCTCCCGCTGCCGCTGGCAGTGCAGACAGAAACGGGCGTCGGGCAAGGCTTTCAGCCGGGCGAAATCGATAGGCTGGCCGCAGTTCTCGCAATAACCGTAGGAACCGTTATCAAACTTGGCCAGGGCCCGTTCGACTCGCTGGAGACGATGCTGCAACTGCTTCAGCAGCGCCTGATTACTGGCCTGATCATATGCAGCGGTCGCATTTTCGGCCATGTGGTTACTTGAGGCGATTCGACGGTATTTGATGTTTGAAAGATGATCGATATCGCCTCGCAATCGGGCCTGTTCTTCTTCGAGCAGCCTTTTCAACCTGGCGTCATCGCGTGTCATGGTCTTTACCTGAACAAATCATACGGAATGGGCTATGTC
>WGCR01000475.1 GCA_015493675.1 Anaerolineae bacterium | reverse complement strand
GGGAGCGCTCGAACTGCCTGAGCGCCTCCTCCACATCGCTCTCCCTGACTCTAACCAGGCCCGCCACCTTGCCGATATAATGACGACGCTGGATGGGGTCGCCGATTTTACTGAGGGTGGGCAGCACCTCCTGGACAAATTGCGATTTGCCCGAAGCGGTGGTCAGATCAATATGCTGAGCTGTTTGCTGGAGTGTATAGTCTACCACGGGAATGGCATTCTCGATAAGCGCCCGCCACTGTTCAGGGTCCTGACGCAGCACGTCATCGGGGTCCTGGCCTTCCGGCATGATAGCAATGCCCACATCCGCCAGCATCCTTTTTTCGGTGCGGAAGCCGCGGGCGGTGGGGGTAAGAACGCCGCCGGCCGAGAGCGTCTCCTGCACCATCTGCACGCCCCGCCAGGTGGCCCGCGCCCCGGCGGCGTCGGCATCCAGCGCAAAGACGAAATTACGGGAATAGCGACTGAGAATCTTGATCTGCTGTGGCGTGATAGAGGTGCCCATGGCCGCCACCACATTTTTGAAGCCGCGTTGATGGGCGCTGATCACATCCATGTAGCCCTCCACCAGCACCACCTGATCTTTGGCCCGAATGGCCCGCTTGGCCATATCCAGAGCAAAAATCACTTGGCTTTTGTCGAAGATGGGCGTTTGCGGTGAGTTGAGGTATTTGGGCTCGCCTTCGCCCAAAATGCGCCCGCCAAAAGCAATCACCCGACCCTGGGCGTCGCGGATGGGGATGATCAGGCGGTTGCGAAAACGGTCGTACCCCCCGCCCGAGTCTCGCTGGATAGCCAGCCCTCCCTGGACGATCTCCTCCAGCGAAAAACCCTTGCCTTTCAGCCAGGTGATCAGGTGTTCCCAGCCATCTCGGGCATAGCCCAATTGAAAGGCCTCGATGGTCTCCTGGCTGATCTGACGCCGCGCCAGGTATTCCCGGACGCGTTTGCCCTCCTGGCTGGCCAGAAGCTGGCTCTGAAACCAGGATGTAGCCTGGGTGTGGAGCTCGCGCAGACGCTGGAGCGCATCGCGCACCTCGGGCCTGGGCTCTTCCAAATGCACGCCCGCTTCCTTGGCCAGCATCCGCAACACATCGGGAAAAGGCAGATTCTCCCGTTTCTCGACAAAGGTGAAGATATCGCCGCCCGCGCCACAGCCGAAGCACTTCCAGGTGCCGGTCTGCGGAAAGACATGGAAGGAGGGCGTTTTTTCGGAATGAAAGGGGCACAAGCCTTTATAACTGGCGCCCGATTTCTTCAACGGTACATAACGCCCGACCACCGTCACCACATCCAGCCTGTCTTTGATTTCCTGAATAACTGAATTATGGGTCATTAGGCAACAAGATTACGAGGGGAAATATCATCACTGTTCTTATTTTACACCATCCCGCAGGAATCGGGTACATCGGAGATGGCGGCGACGTCTTCCAGATTTCACGTTTTTCCCGCCATTTATGCTATCATCACATCATTCGTAACTACAAAGGTCGTTGGCCTTGATAGTAAGTTTTTTTGCCACGAAGACACGAAGAAACACGAAGACACGAAGGGAAAAGAATAGAATTTCTTTGTGCGCTTAGTGGTTTCTGAATCTGGCCATGTTAGCAGTTACCATCATTTATTTTGGGAGGCATCCTGTTGTCACTGGTCAAAGCGCATGACCCTGTTTTACTCATCAGCGAAGAAGGCAAACGCTATCTGGTTTTCGTCCAGCCTGACGATTCATGGTACACCAACCGCGGGCGGCTGCCTTATAACGATATCATCGATCAACCCTATGGGCGGGTGGCGGAGACGCATCTGGGGCAGAAATTCCTGATCCTGCGCCCCACCACCTCCGATCTCATCCAGTATCTCAAGCGAGCCACGCAGATCGTCTATCCCAAGGACGCGGCCCGGTTGGTGATGGAACTGGATTTGCGGGATGGCAAACGCATCATCGAGGCGGGGACAGGCAGCGGCGGTCTTACGCTGGCCTTCGCCCGGGCGGTTGCGCCTTCCGGGCATGTGTACAGCTATGAAGTGAGGCCCGAGCACCAGCGCGTCGCCCGCCGCAATCTCGAAAAACTGGGACTGACGCCCCAGGTCGATCTCATCCTGCGGGATGCAGCCGAGGGCTTTGATCAAACTGACGTGGACGCTGTTTTTCTGGACGCCCGCGAAGCGGCCCGGTACCTTCCCCAGGCCGAAGCAGCGTTGACCGAAAGCGGCCTTTTTGCGGCGCTGCAACCCACAGTGGGCCAGGTCAGTGATGTGCTGCGGGCGCTGGAGGCGGGGAATTTCGTGGAGATCCGGGTGGAGGAAATCCTCATCCGCCCCTGGAAGCCTGTGCCCGACCGTCTGCGCCCCGCCGACCGCATGATCGCTCACACAGGCTATCTTATTTTCGCCCGCAAAATCGACGCCCGTTACCGCCGTTTTTGGATGGACAAACGCGATCGCAAACGGGCGGTGCAGTTTGGCGGCAAATCCAAAAACATTCCTCCACTGAAAGGCGGCGTTTGATCATGACGCAAACCACCATGCCCGGCGGTTTTTTCAGCTACCGCGGCAGCATTCACAATCACAGCACTTACAGCGATGGCACAGGCAGTTTCGACGAGCTGGTGCAGGCCGCGGCCGGCGCGGGCCTGGATTATTTCATCCTCACCGACCACAATCAATTGGTGGATCAATCGTTGCAGGGATGGCGCTCGGGCGTGCTGACGCTGATCGACATCGAAGTCAACGACATGGCGCTGGTTCCCGAACGCAATCATCTGCTGACGCTGAATGTCGACGAGGATATGACGCCTTTCGCCTCTGATCCGCAAGGGCTCATCGACGCGGTGCGGGAGCGGGGCGGTCTCACGTTCCTGGCCCACCCCATCGATCTGCCGGGCCCCATCATCACCGACATTTACCCGTGGACAGAGTGGGATATCGAGGGCTTCACCGGCGTGGAGCTGTGGAATTTCATGTCGGAATTCCGGGTGCACGCCACCAGCAAGCCTGTTGCTGTGATCATGGCCTATTTTCCGCAGCTCTTCACCACCGGTCCCTACCCCCAAATGCTGGCCAAGTGGGATGAGCTCTTGCAACAGCATCCCACCGCGGCCATCGGCGGGCCCGACGCCCACGCCCAGATCTACGAACTGGGGCCGCTCAAACGTCGCTTTCTGCCATACGACTACTGCTTTCGCGCGGTCCTCACCCATATCGTCGCCTCCGAGCCGTTCAACCGGGACTTCGAGCACGACAAACGACTGGTGTATGAGGCGCTGGGCGCGGCCCGGGCCTGGATCGGCTATGACATGCTGCATCCCACCGAAGGCTTCAGCTATATCGGGGAAACCGAAAAGCGCATCGTGCAGATGGGCGAAAGCGCCTCCCTGGGCGATCAGCCGACGCTGAAGATCGAAACGCCCGCCTCCGCCCACATCAAGCTCATCCGGGCGGGATCGGGCGTGGTGGCAGAGAGCAAAGGGCGCGCACTTTCCTATCAACCTGCTCAACCGGGCGCTTATCGGGTGGAAGTATGGAAAAAATGGTGGTTCAAGCCCCGCGGCTGGATTTTCTCCAACCCGATTTACATCCGCTAAACGCCCGTCAGTCCCCTGGACGCCAACTTTCTAAACTTTCACCAACCTTCCCTTCATCTTAAATTCATCTTCCTCTGCTATACTATGAATGTAAAGAAGCAGGGCGCAAGAAAAAGCCCTAAGGAATGCGGTGGTTCCTCCTTTCAAGCTCCTTTCCTCCTCTCTCAAGCCCCGGCCATCCCCTCTGGCCGGGGTCTTTTATTTGGGACTAACATGATCTATATCAGCGTAGGAAAGCAGGAGCGGTGCTATAATAATGGTTACTTATGCTTGTGCCCAAGAAAATGAATAATGATGAGAATGCGCTCATTGATGCACCAGACAAAAAAAGCCTCCGGGCGAGGCCCTTTTTTCGCGCCCTGATTTTGACAATGCTCATTGAGCCAATGATATAATGCTTACAATTGACGGCGTTTTCATGGCGATTTTCAGTAATTAGCTTTTATTTTCTTCAGTTCAATTCCACTTTCATTCCATGTTGTTTCCCAAAGAGAGGCACTATGCAAAACTCCGATGTAATTACCCATGATGTTATCGTTGTTGGGGCCGGTCTGGCAGGGACCTGGGCGGCAATGACCGCTGCGGAAAATGGCGTCAAGGATGTGGCTGTCTTATCCAAGATCCATCCTTTACGCTCCCACAGTGGTGCAGCTCAAGGCGGCATTGCCGCGGTTCTCAATAATGTACGCCCGGTAGCGGGCACAGGCCCGCGCGGCCCGTTGGAGCAGATTCCGCCGGGCGACGATCCTGTCGACAGCTTTGATCTCCACATGTTTGACACCATCAAGGGGTCGGACTGGCTGGGCGATCAGGATGCTATCGAGATTATGGTCAAGGACGCCCCCGATGTCGTGATTCAGTATGAGCACATGGGCTGCGTATTCAGCCGCACCAAAGATGGCCGCATCAACCAGCGCCGTTTTGGCGGCCACAGCGCCCCTCGCGCCAATTTCTCGGCAGACCGCACCGGCCACGTGCTCCTGCACACCATTCACGAACAGGCGCTATTCCACAACGTCAAGTTTTATTCTGAATGGTATGTGATGGACCTGATTATCGAGGACAACATCACACGCGGCGTGGTGGCCATTAATGTGCTGACAGGCGATATCAAGATGCTGCGAGCCAAGGCCGTGATGTTTGGCACGGGCGGTTATGGTCAGGCGTTCAAAGTCACCTCCAACGCCTACGCCAACACCGGCGACGGCGTGGCCCTGGCCTACAATGCCGGCGCTCCTCTGATGGATATGGAATTTGTCCAGTTCCACCCCACGGGCCTGTATCGCCACGGCTTTTTGATGACAGAAGCCTGCCGCGGTGAGGGCGGTTATCTCATCAACAAACTGGGCGAACGCTTTATGAAGAAATATGCGCCCGACAAGATGGAGCTTGCCCCCCGCGATCTGGTCAGCCGGTCCGAGCAAATCGAGATCAACGAGGGCCGCGGCGTCATGGAAGACGGTCAGGGCATTTACCTCGATATGCGTCATCTGGGTCGGGAAAAGATCATGAGCCGCCTGCCCGAGGTGCGCGACCTGGCCATTGCCTTTGCTCATGTCGATCCCATCGAAGACCCGGTGCCCATCCAGCCTACGGCTCACTACAGCATGGGCGGCATCCCCACCACGGTCGATGGCGAAGTGCTGGCCAATGCCAATGGCGATCTCATCACCGGCTTCTATGCTGCGGGCGAGGTTTCCTGCGTCAGCGTGCATGGCGCCAACCGCCTGGGCACCAACAGTCTGCTGGAAGCCTCTGTCTTTGGCCGCCGCGCCGGTCGAGCCATTGCCGAATTCGTCAAGGGCGGCGCCAAACTGCATCCGGTCCCCGGCGATCCCGCCGAAAAGAACCGCAAAATGGTGCAGCAGCTCTTCGATAACGACGGAACGGAATTGGTTGAAGACATCGTTCAGGATCTGAAAACGACGATGACCAACAAGGTCGGCATCTTCCGGGATGAGGAAGGACTCAAATCAGCTCTGGATGAGATTCACAACTTGCAGGAGCGCTTCAAAAATATCCGCGTCATGGATAAGAGCAAGCGCTTCAACACCAATCTGTCGATGACGCTGGAAGCCAGCCATCTCCTCACCTTTAGCGAACTCATCGCTGCTGGCGCGCTGAATCGCCAGGAGAGCCGGGGAGCCCACTCTCGCACCGATTTCCCCAAACGTGATGACGAGAGCTGGCTGAAGCACACCATGGCCCACAAAGATGAAGATGGTCGGCCCAAGTTCAGTTACAAAGGCGTCACAATCTATTGGGATCGCTTCCCGCCGCAAGAACGCAAGTACTAATATGAAATGTCAGCCGTAAATAGCGCAGGGACATCATCGTCACGCTTTTACGACTTCATTATCGAGGAGTAATGAAAACATGTCCAATAACGATATTCAACGCACCGTAACCGTCAGAATCCAGCGTTTCAATCCTGATGTCGATAAAAAGCCGCATATGCAAGACTATCAGGTGAAAATGTGGCCGGGCATGACGATATTGGATGCGCTGCACGAGATTAAAACCCATCAGGATGGCTCAGTCACCTACCGGCGCTCCTGCCGCCACGGCATCTGCGGCAGTTGTGCGATGCATATCAACGGGCGCAACACGCTGGCTTGCAAAACGCCCATCATCAACGAAGTCCAGAAAAATGACACCGTCACCATCGGCCCCCTGCCTTACCTGCCGGTCATCAAGGATATGGTGGTGGATCGCACCAGCTTCTGGGAACAATATCTGCGGGTCAAGCCCTGGCTGCTTCCGCCCAACGACATCCCCGAAAAAGAATTCCGCATGAGCCAGGAAGAGGTGGACGCCCTGCACGACGCCGAAGCGTGCATCATGTGCGGCGCCTGCTATTCCTCCTGTGCGGTCATCGGCCTGAACAAGAAATATCTCGGGCCCCATGCGTTGCTGAAAGCTTTCCTGCGAGTGCTGGATCCCCGCGATACGGCTCCGGCGGAGCGTCTGGAGATCGTCAGTCAGGCAGATGGCGTGGCCCGGTGTCATACGATCTTCAACTGCATCGACGCCTGCCCCAAAGGACTTAATCCTACGCAAGCCATTGAGACGCTGCGCAAGCTGGCTCAAAAACGCCAGAAATATGAAGAAGCCCGCCGCGAACGGCAAAAGCATCTCAATGAACCGATTCCGTCATAAGATGACCTGCCGATCAGGAATCTGGCCCGTCTTATCGACAGGCCGCGAAGTTCCTGATTCACAATAAGGAGCAAATTTTCTCATGTACACATCCACAGGTTTTATCAGTTGGCTCTTGCGACGCATTTCCGGCGTGGCGCTGGTGCTATATCTTTTCACACATCTCTGGGTGATTGGCGCAGCCAATAGCGGCACCCAGGTATTCAACGCCCGTCTCGACGCCGTACAAACGCCGATCTTCAAACTGTTCGAAATCGCCTTGCTGGCGGCAGTTGTCTATCATGCACTCGATGGCATTCGGTTGTTGCTCATCCATTATTTCGACCTGACAGAGTATCGAAAAACTCTCTTTTGGGCCGTCTTCATCGCGTCCGCCATCCTCACGCTTGCCGGCGGCATCGCCATTCTGGCTATCATGCTGAATGGCGGATGATCAGAGGAAGCAACCACCCCGCATCACTGACGCCTCACCTCACTATTTTCGATTCTAACCGGATTCTATCTGGAGGCTACTAATGCTCACATTCAAAATACAGCGCTGGAGCGCCATCGCTCTTCTGTTTTTCCTGACGGTCCACATGATCTTCATGCACTATGTGCCGCCCTTCCACATCACTTTCGATGTTGTCCAGGCCCGTTTGTCCACGCCGACATGGAAAATCATTGATATCTTGTTCTTGTTCTCGGTGCTCGTTCACGCCATGGCCGGCTCCTACCAGGTCATCACTGACTTTGAAAGCGCCTTTAATTACCGCAAAGCGCTTGCCTGGGCGTCCATCATCATCGTCATCCTCGCTTTCATCTATGGCGCAAAAACAATCTGGGCGTTCCAACTTTAATCTTCCCCAAAACGCTATCAGTCCATCAATCATTTGATGCCAAACGGCCAGCCTCCGCGCGGAGGTTGGCCGTTTGCGTCTGAAACCCGGGGCATTTTGCGCAGCAGAACAAGGGCTTTTCTGGGAGAATCTGGCAAGGTGGCGATCGCCTGTTCTCAAGGCGTCCGAGTATTGACAAAGCCGGGGATGTCGGGTAAGATCACCCTCGGTCGTGCTAGACGGGGAGCTAGCGGTGCCCTGCACCCGCAATCCGCTATAGCGGGGTCGAATTCCTCCCCGAGGATCGGCACGGTCGTCCGTGATGCACTATCAGTGTCACGGCGTGGATCTCGTGCGGCGTGAGCCTGTGAACCGGGTCAGGACCGGAAGGTAGCAGCCCTAAGCAGTCCCTCACGGGTGTCACGAGGACGTCTGCGTCGGACTGATGGAACGCAGCGGGGACCGCCGTCGATTCGACGGGAGGTGCACGACCGTTTTTTGGCAATCGGGCCCGGAAGCTGAACACAGCTCCGGGCTTTTTTGCGTTCTAAAATCGACGCGCCAGTTCGGCCTCGATCTGCTCCCAGGTGAGGCCGCGGGCCGCCAGCAGCACCAGCAGATGATAGATCAGATCCGCAGATTCATAGATCACGCGATCATCCCCCTCGCCCTTAGCGGCGATGATCACCTCAACCGACTCCTCGCCGATTTTCTTCAGAATCTCGTTCTCGCCCGAACGAAACAGAAAGGCGGTGTAGCTGTCTTCGGGCATTTCTTCTTTTCGGGCCTGGATAGTAGCCCAGAGTTGTTCCATAATGGCTGATTGGGTCATAGACATATTGTATCCACATCAATGCAAATGCCCAACTTTTCCTCGCAGTCATGCCGCCCTGGCCCGATCATGACCATCTTTGCGGAATGAAGTATAATCGAAACTGTAAACGACGATCTTTCCGCCCTCATCCTCATCGGAGGCCCCCATGCGTTTCATCGTCCCCCGGAAACGTGCTTTCATCCTGCTGTCCCTGACCATCGGCTTGCTGCTGACGCTGGCCGCCTGCAATGCCGCGCCCCAGGGCTCTGTGGACGAACAAGGCAATCTCGTGCAACAGGCCCAGGTCGACTCGGCGACGGTCGTTATCTCGGGCGAAGCGCCCCCCTACGACATCTCGGTCGAGATCAAGGGAACGCTCCCGGACGCCTGCACTCAACCCGGCAAGGCGGTCATCTCGCGGCAAAACAACCGTTTTCAGGTGGCATTGACCACCCTGCGCCCGGCCAAAGAGCGCTGCTCCAAAAAATCGCAGCCCTTTGTCAAAACCCTGCCCCTGAATGGTCTGGGCCTGGTAAAAGGCGACTACATCGTGGATGTCAACGGCATCGAGAGTGGCTTCACGCTGGCGCAGGAT
>WGCR01000474.1 GCA_015493675.1 Anaerolineae bacterium | reverse complement strand
GTTCAGCACACCATCGCTATTCCCGGATTTCAGAAAAAGGGAATTGATATCCTCTGGCGCTTCCGGGCGAAGAAGGAGAATAGCTCCCTCAGCATCCGCGTCATCCCCTCACTGGATGACCATCCCGACAACATCTTCATTCTCGACGGCAAATCGGCCCGCAAGCTGCCCGAAGCGGGCCTGAGCGCTACCCGCGCCCACTGGTGGTTCTACCTTCACGGCCCCGATAACGCCATTTATTGCTTTCCGACCGTGGCGCTGAAAAAATGGATGGACCACCATGCAAAAGAAATCCCACCCACCACTGTGCGGACGGCGGGCGTAGCCATTCGACTCAGTGGTCGCTCCATTCCGGTCGAGCGATTACAGCGAGAAATCTCAAAAACCCGGGTGATTCACCTCTAAAATACCTCCAGCGTGCGGGCGATGTAGGGGAAAACCGTTATATTGTAGTCTTGCCATACTGATTCGGGAGCAACGATGACGATGCGCCAGCGTTGATCTGCATGATTGAAGACGATGACCCGGATGCGGGCGGGATGGCCGGTTTTGAGGTAGGTGGAATGAGCCTCCGAAACCTGGCCCTCGACATCGGCAATCGATAAGCCGGTGGCCAGTCCCCACATCTCCGGGGCAGCCAATCCGCCCGGAATGAGCGATGAAATTTCTGAAGACACTGATTTTTTAGCCTGACGCATACTCCAGCTCAATGGCGCGTGAGGAGAGCCTTCCAGACGACTGATGGCATAAATACTGAGATCTCCACTATCTTCCTTTTTACTGAGCAAAGCGGTGCGATGCGGCTGTGCATATTCTTGCAAATCCCATCCGGGCGGCATACAAAAACTGACGCCCCATACAAACACCGCCTCCTGAGCGCCGTCACACATGCTGGGCATGGTGGGGATTGGAGATGGCGTGGGAGTGGCGGTGGGGCTGGTGGGTTGCACCGCCTCTGCCGCCGCCGAAGATGACGCGGGCGTCACAGGCAAAGAGTGAATAACTTTTTCATCCGGCGCCGGAGTGCGTGATTTAGAAACAGGCGTGGAGGCGTGAACCGTTGGCCTGATCGCGGTAGTTGCGGGGACCAAGATCACAGCTCCAACTGCCAGACTGTTGGGATTGGAGAAATTATTGAGCTTTTGCAGTGTGGATGTTGAGGAATTGAACTTGCGGGCAATGCTGGAAAGCGTATCGCCCTTTTGCACCTTGTAGGTGGTGGTTCCTGCCCTGGGGACAGGCCGAGTGGGCTTGGCCGCCGGTGCGGGCGCTTTCAGCTCCTGCCCCACGCTCAGTGTCGTTGGATCAGCGATGCCATTCATTTTCTGTAATGTCTTGACATCGGTGTGATAACGCCGGGCAATGCTATACAGCGTATCGCCTTTTTTGACCACATAAGTCGCATATCTGGGAGCAGGCGTGGCTATTGGATGAGTCGTCGGCCGGGGGGTTCCGGCTGTCAAAGTTGCAGGGGGGGCGGTATTATCAAAAACAACAGTGGCGCTTGCCGTCCCTCTTGAAGTCCGATGGGGCGTTGCAGCAGCCAACCGGCGGGTGTCCGTCGTACGCTCCTGAGCGTCCATGGGGAGCTTACTGAAATAGGACGCTATCTGGTCGCGTCCGAACCACAACACCGCGCCCATGATGATAGCGATGGCCCAAAACCAAATAGAACGAAACATAAGAATGCCGTCGGGGGGAAAATTTGAGGGGGATGGGGGAAGGGTGACATAAATCCCTCAAAGCTTATCATGGACGGGCTGACAGGTCAAACATGGCCAGGTAGTGAGGATGTTTCACAGGCTTCACTTATCGAGCACATGCCATCGGTGAATACGGTTCCCTGGAAGTTGGGGCTTTGCCCCAAGGAGCCACACATCTTCGAAGCCCTCAATATCTCGAAGGTCTTTGATTAAAACGCCTCTATTCCCAAAAACTCAGTTGTCTTTCCCGCACCACGCTGATACAATTCCCTTGATTTCTTCGTCACACACTTCAGTCCGAATGCTCTCTGGAGGCCATCATGATACCCAAATGGCTAATTTTGATCTTCTTGTTGGGAAGTTTGCTCGGAGCGTGCACCACATCTATATCGCCTTCTCCCTCGCCCGACGTCCCACAGGCGACGACGGTTCCTGCAAAAAAGACGACACCGAGCGAACCTGCGAACACGCCATCGTCTGAGGCATCGCCTATGGCGGCGCCGGAAACAGCGCCTCTGCCTATCATCGCCGACCACGTAGCCATAACCATCGAGAAAATACCAGAATCATGGCTGGAAAAGGCCCGCCAAAACGTCGTCTGGGCCTATGGCTCCACCTCTCACGGCACACAATTATGGACCGGGGCGCAATACCTCAGCGAAAACATTGATCCGCCCACTTACAACTTTGCCGCGGATTGGCGTACGCCGCCAGAACAACGCCAGCCCCCCGCGCTGCGCATGGGCTATGACGACGGCTGGTGCTGGGAACCTGATACGTTTATCCAGACGGCCCGCGACCTGCTGGCCGAAGCGCCCGAAGCCAATGCCTTCATGTGGTCCTGGTGCGGGCAAATGTCCGAGGACGACACCGATGTGCAGCGCTATCTGGAGATGATGTCGCAACTGGAAGGGGAATATCCTGCTGTGCAGTTTGTTTACATGACCGGGCACACCGACGGCGGCAGCGCCACGCTGAAACGCAACAACGATCTCGTGCGCAAGTACGTGCAGGAACACGACAAAATCCTGTACGATTTCACGGATATCGAGCGTTACGATCCGGACGGCAATTATTATCCCGACACCGATGATAGCTGTCCCTGGTGTTACGACTGGTGCGACCAACATCCGGATGATTGCAAAAATTTGCCCGCGGATGACGACGAATGCGCCCACACCCAGGGATTCAACTGCGTGCTCAAGGGACGGGCGTTGTGGTGGCTCTCCGCCCGGCTGGCCGGATGGGACGGGACGGAAAGCCGGTAAGCCGACCTGGAATGCCTCACCAGATTTGCACATCCCTCCCAATTATTTTTATACTTCTTCCCCAGTAACTATACAGGTATCCCACACAACGCTTTGCCACGAAGGCGCGAAG
>WGCR01000473.1 GCA_015493675.1 Anaerolineae bacterium | reverse complement strand
GGTGGACGCCCTGCGTGGGCCCGATTCTCTCGGGCATCTTGCTGCTGGCTGCGCAGGAGCAGACCTGGATGCAGGGGGCGGTGCTGCTGGCCGCTTACTCCTTCGGTCTGGGCATCCCTTTTCTGATCGCCGGCGCTTTGTTCTCGAAACTCACCGACTATTTGCCAAAATTCTATAAGTGGCTGCCCACCATCAGCCTTATCAGCGGTGTGCTGCTCATTCTTATTGCGTTGTTGTTATTCACCGACACACTGTCTCGATTGTCGCAATGGGGCGGCTTCCTGAGTTTCGAACAAGGCCTGGCTGGCGAAGGCGGCTCCGCGCAAATATCCTTGTTGTTCGCCTTTTTGGGCGGCCTGGTCTCATTTCTTTCTCCCTGCGTGCTGCCTCTGGTGCCCGCCTATCTTGGTTATCTCAGCGGCGCAGTCTTTGGCGCTGCCGCTGTTGCCGCGAGCGATTCGTAAATTTGAAAGATATTCGGTAGTTTCATTCCACTTTTATCATCATTCAGGCGTTGAAAAATGTCCAAGAAAACAAAGCAGCCTTACAAGCCGAAACACCAGAAAAAACAATCCAGCAAGAATCGTCAGATTGCTATTGGCGTGCTAGTCGTGGGATTGGCGCTGGCGGCAGTGGCGATTTTCATGCTCTTATCCAATGGCTCCGATTCCGGGGGCGCTGCCGCGGATGCAGGGAACATCCCTGATGGCCTGGCCGCGGCAACGCTGGCTGGAATCAAGAATAGCGGCGCTCAGCCCAGTCAGGGAAAGCCTGCCCCCAACTTTGCTTTCCGGTATCCTGATGGCAAAAGCCTCACCCTGGCTGATTTCAAGGGACGGCCGGTCATCGTTAATTTCTGGGCGACCTGGTGCCCGCCCTGTCGCCGGGAGATGCCGGGCCTGGTAAAGGCGTATGAAGCCCATAAAGATGACGGATTGATGATCATCGAAGTGGATGTGGCCGAGCCGCCTGAGGCCGTGGCGCAATTCGTGCAGGACTACAATATGACCATGCCCGTGGTGTTGGATCAGCGTCAGGAAGTCACCCGGCTCTACCGCACCGATTCCTTCCCCACCTCTTTCTTTATCGATAAGGATGGCGTTATTCAGGCCCGCTGGGTAGGGTATCTGCCCGAGGATCAACTGGCGCTGAATTTGCAGAAGATCATGCCCTGATGAGGCGCTGGATTTCTGTCTTTTACGCTTATGGATGATCGACCATTAGACCAACGTGTCGAGGCGCTGCAATCGCCTTTTCTGGATAAACTGACTGTGGGCGTCAATCGCTTCGCAGATTGGATTGTGCGCCACTGGCTGGCGATTTTGAATCTCCTGTTTTTGATCTATGTGGGCCTGCCGTTTATGGCGCCCGTATTCATGGAGGTCGGTGCAGAGACGCCCGCCAAGATCATCTACACCATTTATCGCCCCGCCTGCCATCAACTGCCCGAACGATCCTTTTTCCTGTTCGGGCAGTCTCCGGTGTACAGCCGCGAGGCATTGCCCGCCAATGGCGTCGCCGACAGCAACAATGTTTTTGTGCGGCGCAACTACATCGGCGATGCTAATCATGGCTACAAGGTCGCTATCTGTGAGCGGGATGTGGCGATCTACGGCAGCATGTTTCTGATGGGGCTGCTTTTTGCCCTCATGCGCGGTCATCTGCCCCGGCTGAAGGCCCGATGGTTGCTGCTTTTCGCCCTGCCCATGTTCATCGACGGTAGCACGCAACTGGTGGGACTGCGAAGCAGCACCTGGCAATTGCGGCTGATAACCGGGGCCTTTTTCGGAATCGGGCTCATCTGGTTCGCCTATCCCTACATCGAGGAGTCGATGAAATCATCAACCATCCAGTCTGCCGGAAAACAGCCCTGACAAAGCCTGTTACAGGCCGGTCTCACGCCAACTGATTTCATGTCCTGTTCGGATCATGTAGCAAATTTGCCGGCTCTTTTGGATTTCAGGGGGTTGACTGCTTTTTGACCTCCGGGAGGTGGACGAAAACCGCCTGGTCAAGTCAAAAACTACCCGTCCACCTCCCGGAGGTCGGAACACCCCACGAAATCCGGTTGAACCAATTTGCCAAAACTGAGGGAAATCCGTATAATCAATTGTTGTCTCAAAAAATAACTTCCCCCGACCGGGTGCATCTCGGCGGGTATTTCTTTGCCAGAAACCGGAGGAATCAGGTTGGCTACGCACAAATCAGCACTGAAACGGCATCGCCAGAGTCTCGCTCGTCGCGAGCGCAATCGTCAAGTCAAAGGCGGCATCCGCAAGGGAACCAAACGCGTGTATACGGCTGTGGAAGCCGGTGACATCGAGTCGGCCCAGGAGTGGTTGCAGGTCACTATCAAACGCCTGGACAAGGCCGCCGAGAAAGGCGTCATCCACAAGAATAACGCGGCCCGCCGCAAATCGCGTCTGACCCGATTGGTTAATCGCGCTGCCGCCGCGCAATAACGATAGGTTCTGTTTTACTCAGATACTCTGCCAAGCCAGGCCCGATGACTGCGGGCCTGGCTTTTTGTGCGTCGATTTTTATTGTGGGGGATGCACCGAGAGATATTGTTTGAATATCTCCAGCCAGGGGCCGCCGATCTCATAACTCTGCCATCCCGCTGGCCCGGCCAGGGCGAAGATGGCCGCGCCGATGACATACTCGTCCTTCTGCAATTCGGCGTCATACCAGGCCAATTGCTCCATGTAGAAACCGAAATCGGTGTTCCCCACAGCGCCTTCCGATCGCCAGAAGGACGCGAAATCCTGCCAGCCGCGGGCGCTGCCTGGCCCGGGGCGATTGCCCACCAGACCATCTACGCCCGCTTCGGTGATGACCAGAGGAATGGCCAGTCCGGCGGGTTGCAGGTAGGTGCGATACACTTTGCGATAGCGCAGGGTGAGCCAGCCCTCATCGCCCTCGTCCGCGGCGGGGTTGTTCTGGTTGACGCCGCTGCCAAACCACAGGTAGGGGGCGGCGTATTCGTGCAGGGCCAGATAGCCGCCATGCGC
>WGCR01000472.1 GCA_015493675.1 Anaerolineae bacterium | reverse complement strand
TCCGCAGCAAGGAAGGCGCTGAACAATTCTGCACCATCCGCAGTTACACTTCCACCATGCGTAAACAAGGCGTCAATGCCTGGACGGCTCTGGGTTCTATGTTCGCAGGAGACCTCC
This sequence comes from Anaerolineae bacterium, assembly GCA_015493675.1. Taxonomy (GTDB): domain Bacteria; phylum Chloroflexota; class Anaerolineae; order J102; family J102; genus M2005. The sequence continues at coordinate 4,424 of WGCR01000472.1, read as the reverse complement.
TTCTGCCTGAAACCATACCTGTATAGTTACTTTCAAGAAAGTTTACCACCAACTTGGTTATGGTTTTCTCGAAAAAGTCTATGAGAATGCGATGGCGTTGGAACTGCGCAGGATGGGGCTGAAAGTCGAGCAACAAGTCCCCATCAACGTCTATTACGGAGACGACATCGTAGGCGTCTACTATGCTGATCTTGTCGTCGATGACGCTGTTTTGGTCGAACTCAAAGCAGCCAAGACTATTGATCCTGCGCATGAAGCCCAATTATTGAATTATCTTCGGGCAACGCCTTACGAGGTGGGCCTCCTGCTCAACTTCGGCCCGAAAGCATCCTTCAAACGAAAAGGATTTGACAATCACCGCAAGAAAACAACGACATGGCAACCAAAATCCTCCCACTAATCTCTCATTCCATCCGCGTTCATCCGCGTTCGTCCGCGTCCCAAGCATGAACCCCTTCCTCCCTAAACTCAACCTCCCCCCCGACGCCCGGGCTGTGGTCATCCACGCGGATGACATCGGCATGAGTTACAGCACAGTGGCCGGGTTTCCGGCGCTGCTGGACGCGGGCCATCTTTCCTCGGCCGCGGTGATGACCCCGTGTCCGTGGTTTCCCGGCGCGGCGGCCATGCTGCGGGCGCTGCGCAACCATCCCCGCCTGGATATCGGCGTGCATCTCACCCTGAACAGCGAGTGGGACGCGTATCGCTGGGGCCCGCTCGTCACCCGGGATCGGGCCTCGGGCCTGGTGGATGAGGAGGGCTACTTCCACCGGCTGGAGGCGCACGTGTGGAGCCACGCGGATGTGGGGGCCGTGGAAACAGAGCTGCGGGCGCAGATCGACGCCGCCCTGGCCGCGGGCATCGACCTCACCCATATCGACAGCCACATGGGAATCCTCTTCCACCCCCGGCTGCTGGGTGTTTATCTCAAACTGGCCAGCGAATACCGGCTGCCGCCCTTCCTGGTGCGCCCCAACGCCGAACACATCCAGAGCGCCAATCTGGCCCCGGAGGATGAGCGGGCGTTGATGCGCATTTTAGCGGAAAGCGAATCCTGGGGCCTGCCTTTCTTCGACCATTTTCATGTGATGGCGCTCAAACGCACCGGCGGCGGCCTGGATGAGGCCCGCCGCGTGCTGACCGCGCTGCCGCCCGGCTCGCTCACCTATCTCATCCTGCACCCCAACATCGACACGCCCGACCTGCGCGCCTTCGCGCCCGACTGGCGGGCCCGGGGGGATGACCAACGCCTGCTCACCGATCCGGCGTTCGGCCATCTGCTGAATGAGCTGAACATCACGCCCGTGGGGATGCGGGCGCTGCGAGACGCTATGAGGAGGAGCCCATGACACGCTACTTCCTGGGCGTCGACATCGGCGGCACCAAAAGCCATGCCCTGCTGGCGGATGAGCAGGGGCGCATCGTGGGCTTTGGCGAGGCCGGGCCCGGCAATCACGAGGTGGTGGGCTACGAGGGCTTGCGCGCCGTGCTGCAGGTCATCACCAGCCAGGCCCTGGAGATGGCGGGCGTTGGCAGGGAGCAGGTGGCGGGCGCAGGCTTCGGCGTGGCCGGATACGACTGGCCCTCGGAGCTGCTCCCCACTCAGGATGCCATCAAGACCCTGGGCCTGGGCTGCCCCATCGAGGTTGTGAATGATACGGTTATCGGACTGGTAGCGGGGGCGGAAGATGGCTGGGGCATCGCGCTGGTGGCTGGAACCAGCAACAATTGCTGGGGCTGGGACGAGCAGCACAACATCGGGCGGGTCATCGGCGGCGGCATGATGTTTGGCGAACACGCGGGCTCGTATGAGCTGGTGTGGCAGGCTATTATCGCCATTGCCAAAGAATGGACGCTGCGCGGGCCCGCGACGGCCCTGACGCCCGCTTTCGTCGAGCATTTCGGCGCGCCGGACGCCGCGCATCTGCTGGAGGGCATCCAGTTGGAGCAATTGCATCCCGGCCCGGGCCTGGCCCCCCTGGTCTTTCAGGTGGCCGCGGAGGGCGACGCGGTGGCCCGGGGGCTCATCCGCTGGGCGGGCGAAGAGCTGGCCGATCTGGCGAAAGGAGTCATTCGCCAGTTGCACTTCCAGGATCGGGCCTTCGACGTGGTGCTGGTGGGCAGCATGTTCAACGGCGGGGCCATGCTGACCGATCCCATGAAAGCGAGCATCTGGGAGGAAGCCCCGCGCGCCCGCTTCGTGCGGCTGGATGCGCCCCCCGTGCTGGGCGCGGTGCTGCTGGGAATGCAGCAGGCGCAGCTTCCCATCTCGGCCCTCCGGCCTAACCTTGTCGAGACATATCGAGATTTTCGACTCTGACCAGAGCGTCCAATGTCTAATGTGCGACGCACAATGTCGGTTGAGTTTTGCAACCCGATAGATGAACATGGCCGATCAGCGCGGGCTGGTTGGGTTATCATCATGTACGAAAATCGGGCAAGATGATATGATTAGCCAACATTTCATTCATATCCATTCAGGGAGAAAACAATGTCCGAACTGATTTTCGCGCCCGTCCCTCAACGACTGGCTTACACCGATGCGTCTTTCACGCTCACGGCCGGCGTGTTGGCCATCAACGCGCCGGTCGCACATGAGCTGTTCTTCACCACCCGCCAGCTTCAGCAGAGCATCGAGGAGGCCGCGGGCGTGAAGCTGGACATCGTGGCCGGGAATCCCGCGCCCGATCGGACCCGCATCGCCCTGAATATTGCGGTCAACGCCAGTCGTCATCCCCAGGGCTATGAGCTGACCATTGATGATTCTGGGATCAACATCGTGTCCAGCACGCCGGCAGGGATTTTCTACGGCGTGCAGACTTTGCGCCAGGCGCTGATGCAGGCGGGCGCCGAGCTGCCGGGCCTGCGCATCACCGATTGGCCCGATTTTCCCAATCGCGGCGTCATGCTGGACATCAGTCGAAGTCGGGTTCCCACCATGGCGACTCTGTACAAGCTCATCGACATGCTGGCCGGCTTCAAGATCAACCAGTTTCAGCTCTACATCGTGCACACTTTTGCCTATCGCAATCATGCTACGGTCTGGCGGAACGCCTCGCCCATGACTGCGGAGGAAATCCTGACGCTGGACGCATACTGTCAGGATCGATTTATCGAGCTCGTGCCCAACCAAAACACCTTTGGACACATGGGACGCTGGCTCAAGCACGAGCCCTACGCACATCTGGCCGAGACCCAGGGAGAGTGGGTCACACCCTGGGGCGATAAGCGTCACCAGCCTTTCACCCTTGCCCCCACCGATGAAAGTCTGGCCTTGGTTCGAGAGCTGCTAGGCGAGCTGCTGCCCCATTTCCGCAGCCGTCAAGTCAATGTAGGCGCGGACGAAACCTTCGATCTGGGTCAAGGGCGGAGCAAGGAGCGCATCAAAAAGGAAGGCTTGGGCCGGGTGTATCTCGATTTTCTCCTGAAGATCTACCGGGAAGTGAAGGCCCGGGAGCACACCATGCAGTTCTGGGGCGACATCATCATGCAGCATCCCGAGCTAGTGCCCGAACTCCCCCGCGACGCCATCGCCCTGGAGTGGGGCTATGAGGCGGGCCACGCCTTCGATGAGCATGGCGCCATCTTCGCCCGCTCCGGCATCCCCTTCTACGTCTGCCCCGGCACATCCAGTTGGCGCACGCTGGCCGGGCGCACCGATAACGCCCTGGGCAATCAGCGCAACGCCGCTGAAAATGGGCTCAAGCATGGCGCCATCGGCTTTCTTAACACCGATTGGGGCGATGAGGGCCACATGCAGCCCCTGCCTGTGAGCTATCTCGGCTTTTTGGCGGGCGCAGTCGAGTCGTGGAGCCACGAAGCCAGCCAGTCGTTGCATATTCCGACGACGCTGGACATGTTTGTTTTTCGGGATGAGGCTGGCGTCATGGGGCGTTTGGCCTATGATTTGGGCAATGTTTATAAATTGCTGGATGCGAACAGCTTCAACAGCAGCATCCTTTTCCAGACGCTGGTGACAGATGCAGCAACATTGAGCCAAACCGGCGTAGGGCCGGGCTCAGGCTTCAGTCGGGAGCAATGCAACCAGGTGCTGGCTGCCATTGGTGAGATCATGGAACTCTTGCCCCAGGCGCAGATGCAACGCCCGGACGCCGCGCTCATCCAGCAGGAGTTCAGTTGGGTGGCGGGCATGTTGTGGCACGCCTGTCGCCGCATCGTCTGGCTGAACAGCATTCACGCCGGACAGGAGGATGTGGCGTTGCGCCGCACCCTGGCCGAGGAGATCGAGGGCCTCATCGCCGCCTACCGCGAGCTATGGCGCGCCCGCAGCCGTCCCGGCGGTTTCGAAGATAGCGTGGCCCGGCTGGAGCGCTTGCGGCAGGAATATGATCGGTGATTTCTCGACATTCGCACCTCATCCTCTCCTTTCTCCTGACTGTTTTGTTGATGACGTTGGCGTCATG
>WGCR01000471.1 GCA_015493675.1 Anaerolineae bacterium | reverse complement strand
CGCCGAGACGCAACCCTCCGACTACAAACCCATCAACCTGGACCTCTATGATGACGTGACGCGGCGCTCGCATCTGTTACGCCGCGTCACGTCATCATAGAGGTCCAGGTTGATGGGTTTGTAGTCGGAGGGTTGCGTCTCGGCGGTAGGGACGGGAGCGCCGGTTTCAGACATCTCCTGAGACCGGTCGCCCAGTTCTTCGGCGTCCAGACCCAAAAAGGCGGCATAGGTGCGCAGAAAGCCGCGGGCGGCTACCGGGTTTGGCAAATCATCCCAATCGCCTGACTCCAAAGCGCTGAGATAACGCTGGCGGATGCGGGTTTGTTCTTCAACATCGGCCAGCGAAAGCTCCTTCGCTTCGCGAGTCTGACGCAGGAGTTGTCCAATTTCTACCATAAAAAAGGGTTCCTGTGTTTCGAAATAAGTGGTGTCATGTCACGCCGGATGGGAAATGCCGCTCCGGGCGTTGGCGAGGAGAGAAGGCAAGGAGGGGCGCCTGATTGAACGGCGCGAAAAAATACAAATGGCATTTTTCCACCATCGCGTGTTGATTATGCTGTGAGGACGGGAAATTGTCAAAGATCGGAAAGATGCCGGGGTGAGATTTCTCTGATTTTCACTGCGTCGTAGGGAAAACATTTGGCAAACGTCAGGTTTTAGTGGAAAATAGTGGCTCAACAGGAATTCAGGGGGACTCCCGACCTCCGGGAGGTGGACGAGTAATTTTTAGCTTGACCAGGCGGTTTTCGTCCACCTCCCGGAGGTCAATGAGCAGTCAACCCCCTGAAATCCAAAAGAGCCAAAATAGCTTTATCCCCTTCCCCTTTCCCCATCATGTCTACCCATCGTCTGGAACGCCTTCATCTGTGGATCAAGTGGTTGCTGTTGGCTGTTTTGCTGGCATTAGCTGCATTGATCGCGCTCTATTTTTATCAGGGCGGATGGGAGCGGATGCGCAGCTCCCGCACACTGGCCCGGCTGATTCCCTCTGATTTCTTCCAGGGGCCGCAGGTGGCGATTATCTCCGGGCATCGCGGCTTTGATTCGGGCGCTGTGTGCAAGGACGGGCTGATGGAGGCGTTGGTGAATGAGGAAATCGCCACGCGGGTGACGGCTATGTTGCAGGCGCAGGGGGTTTCAGTCATGCTGCTGGATGAGTATGATCCCCGCTTGCAGGGGCTGCACGCCCGGGCGCTGCTCTCCATCCATGCAGATTCTTGCATCGAGCAGAGCGGGTTCAAGGTGGCCAGCGCCGAACAGACGGTCATCCCCGAGCAGGATCAGATGTTGGTGGATTGTCTGCGGGAGAAATACAGCGAGGCCACCGGTCTCACTTTCCGGTCCACCGCCATCACCAAAGATATGACCCAGTATCACGCGTTTCAGCGGGTGGCGGATGACACGCCCGGGGCTATCATCGAGACCGGTTATCTGGGCGGGGATCGGGCGCTGTTGGTGGATGAGCCGGATCGGGTGGCATCGGGCATTGTCGCCGGCATCCTCTGTTTTCTGGATCAGCAGGATGCGTTGGCAAAAACGCCCACAGTGACAGCCACGAATGGCTCGACTGATTGATCTCGGGATGGATGGAAATGGTTGGGGAGTGTGCGCGAGCGGATCGTTTTTCTTTTCTGTTCACCCTCTGTGCTACAATGAACCGCTTTGAAAATCCATCAATACGTATAAATTCTTGAACACTCTTTCCTCTATTGGAGACTTCTTCCGTCGCAATGTCGTCAAGCGGCTGCTTGTCTGGATAGGGATCGGCGTCAGTGCGCTGTTCCTGTATCTGGCTCTGCGCGGGCTGAATCTGGTCTTTGTCTGGGATATCATCAAACAGGCAAATTACTGGTGGATTCTGCCCGGCATCGCCATTTATTTTGTGGGCGTATGGATTCGCACCTGGCGCTGGCACTATATGCTGCGCCAGTTCAAAGCTGTGCCCGTCAAGCGGTTGTTCCCGGTCGTCTGTATCGGCTACGCCGGCAATAACATCTATCCGGCCCGGGCGGGCGAAGTCATCCGCTCCTACGTTTTGAAGAAGAACGAGGATATTCCCATCAGCGGCAGTCTGGCCACTGTGCTGGTCGAACGCATCTTCGACGGCCTGATCATGCTGTTGTTCGTGTTCTTCGCATTGCCCTTTGTGTCGGGCATCCCTCCCCAATACGAAAATTTTGTTATTGCCCTCAGCCTCATTTTCG
>WGCR01000470.1 GCA_015493675.1 Anaerolineae bacterium | reverse complement strand
GTCGATGAAGATGCCGTCCCCGAAGCCCTGTTGCACCGATATAGCCGTATGACCAGCGTCCGGCAGCGGCAATCCCGGGAAAAGAACGCACTTACCCGGTTGAGCGCCTGGCAACGGGAGCTGTCGCTGCGGGAGCAGCGCTTCGCGCTGACCTGGGCGAAACGGCTGGCGCTCCCCTGGTATGGCGAGGATATTTTACCGCTGGTTGCATCCGGTCCGGAGGGTGGGGCGTGAGACTGGCGGCGGCCATCCCCATGAAGCCGCTATCGTTGGCCAAAGCGCGCCTGCGCCCGGGCCTCGACGACGCGGCCCGCCAGAAACTGGCTGCGGACATGCTGCGACATGTTTTGACCACGATCGCGTCCTGCCGATTGGTCACGGCCCGCGGGATTGTCTCCGCCGACCCCGCGGCGCTGGCCCTGGCCCGAGACTATGACTTCGACGCCATCGACGAAGCGACGCCCGAAGGGTACAATCAAGCAGTCAGACGGGCCATCGCCTGGGCGCAAACGCGCCGCTGCGACGCTCTCCTCATCCTGCCCGCAGATCTGCCTTTTCTCACGACTGCCGACATCTGCCACCTGGCCCGGCTGGCCCACCTTCATGACCGGGCCGTGGTCATCGCTCCGGATGCGGCTGAATCTGGCACCAACGCCCTGCTCCTGCGCCCGCCCGATGTCATTCGGCCCGCGTTTGGCGCCAATAGTTTCCATCGTCACAAAAAATTAGCGCAGACGGCAAAAAGTGTTACACTCTTTTTTTACTCATCAACCATCGCTCGGGACATCGACTGGCCTGAAGACCTTCAACAATTTCAGAGAGGAAACGCATGATCCATCGTCCATCCAATAATCGCTTTTACACCTGGGTTTTCCTGACCCTGTTTCTTGCCGCGGGGATTTTGATGCTTTCTGCCGGAGGAAGTTGGGCGCAAGGGGGAGAACCGTCAAGTCAGGTTTTACACAACGCCATTGTCAGCGCCCCCATATCCCCCGTCGACACCGCCGGATTGCCGCCAGCGCCGGCCTTCACCCAAAAAAAGACGACACCCCCCATCATCCGGGAGGTCCGTCCGCTTCCCAGGCGCAAACCATCGCTGGATAAAACATTCAGCACGGGACGAATCGCCAACGTCCAGAATTGGCAGGCTCCCAACGCCATGCCCGGCACACTGGCCAACTGGGAGGGCATCGCTCACACCGGCGTGCTGCCCCCTGACACCAATGGCCAGGTGGGACCCAACCATTACGTGCAGATCGTCAATGAAAGCAACGGCTCGCATGTGCGCATCTGGGACAAAGCAGGAACGCAGCTTTATGATTTTGGAATGCAGGACCTATGGCCCACCACGGACGCCTGTAATCAGTATGCCTATGGCGATCCGGTCGTACTTTACGACCAAATGGCTGATCGTTGGGTTCTCACCCAGTTCGCCTTGCCCGATCCCCCTTACTACGAATGTTTTGCCGTTTCCAAAACCGGCGTCCCCACCAACGATCCTAACGACTGGTATCTGTACACATTCAAAGTGCATGACGACAAAATGAATGATTATCCCAAGCTGGGCGTCTGGCCCGATGGATATTACATGTCGGTCAATCAATTCGATACTAACAACAACTGGGCTGGCGCCGGCGTCTTCGTCTTCGAGAGAGACGCCATGATCAACGGCAACGCAGCCACCTTCCAGTACTTCGATCTGGAGAACGTCAACAGCAACTACGGCGGCCTGTTGCCCAGCAATTTGATGGGAGACGCGCTGCCCCCTACCGGCGCTCCCAACTACTTCATGTCCGTGGATATGGACTGGAATGGAGCCGATGACATCCTCCACATCTGGGAATTCCATACAGACTGGAACAATCCCAATAATTCCACATTCACCCTGGTCAAAGAACTGGTCGTAGACCCATTCGACTGGAATTTCGATGGGACAGGCGGTTCGCGCAACAACTGGGATATCCCCCAGCCCGACACCAGCGTCGAACTGGATTCCCTTTCCGACCGGTTGATGATGCATCTGTGGTATCGCAATTATGGCGATCATGAGTCCCTGGTGGTGAACCACACGGTCAACGTGGGCAGCGGTTCAGATCATGCTGGCGTTCGTTGGTATGAGGTTCGCGGCGGTACGGTAAACGCCACCCTATCCGATGCAACCATCTATCAACAGGGCACCTACGCCCCCGACGCCGAACATCGCTGGATGGGCAGCGTCGCCATGGACCACATGGGCAACCTTGCCGTCGGGTACAGCGTCTCCAGCAGCACCGTTTATCCTGGCATTCGTTACGCCGGGCGCCTGGCTGGCGATCCGCTGGGACAGCTCAGTCAGGGCGAAGGTCTTATCATCGACGGCAGCGGTAGTCAAACCCATGACGCCGCTCGCTGGGGTGATTACAGCTCCCTGACAGTGGATCCGGACGACGACTGCACTTTCTGGTACACCACAGAATATATGCAGACCACCAGCAGCGCCAACTGGCAAACCCGCGTCGGCTCATTCAAATTCGATAATTGCTCCGTTGAGCCAGACTTCACACTCTCGGCCACGCCTGCCGGGCAGTCCATCTGCACTGGCGATGATGCAGATTATACGGTCGAAGTTGGCTCCGTTTCCGGTTTTAGCGATCCTGTCACCCTCAGCGCCAGTGGCCACCCCGCTGGAACAACCGCAACCTTCAATCCCAACCCTGTCACGCCGCCCGGCAACAGCAATCTCGTCATTAGCAACACTGCTTCCGCCGCGCCTGGTGATTACACCATCGACATCGAAGGCGATGCAAACGCCATAACGCACACTACCCAGGTCGATCTATCGATCTTTGATGTCGCCCCAACAGCGTCACCGCCAGT
>WGCR01000469.1 GCA_015493675.1 Anaerolineae bacterium | reverse complement strand
TTTCTGTATTGTACCCCGTTCATCCCCGTTTCGTCCAGATAACGACCAGGATTTTGCCGGGAATGACCACGAATGTCCCGGATGGAATGAATGCGCAGGGGATTTTCTGGCAGCTTTCCTCTCATGATAAAATAAAAAGTCTTGTTGGCGTTTTCTCAACGCCGCTACTCTGGCTTGAGGATCAGGAACCACGCATTCATTTTCAACGTTTTATGATGCAATCCACCTCTCAACTGCCTGATTCTCAAAAGCATTACTATGAACCGATCTTCCAAGATATTTATGCACCGGCGCCGCCAGGAACGCGCGCGACGTCATCAAACGCCCACCTGGCAAAAACTCATTGGCATTGCCGCCATTATCGTGATTGTTTTTGCGGCTCTGACAGTGACAGTGACCGCCAGCGCCGCGGCTGTGGCGGGTGGCGTCTACTATTATTTCACCCGCAACCTGCCCGATCCCACTACCATCGTCACGGAACAGGAAAATTTCGAGACGGTCAAGATATACGATCGCACGGGCGAGGTTTTGCTGTATGAGTCCATCGATCCCCGGCCTTTTCGCGGCGATCGCACCTACGTGACGCTGGATCAGATCAGCCCTTATCTCATCAACGCCACCATCGCCCTGGAAGACCGCTCGTTTTGGGATAATCCGGGCGTGAATATGCGGGGCATCGGCCGCGCATTTGTTCAGAATCTGCAAGGGGGAGCCATTCAGGGCGGGTCCAGCATCACCCAGCAATTGGTGAAGAATGTCCTCATTTCCCCCGAGGAGCGATTCCAGCGGTCTTACACCCGCAAGATCAAAGAAGTGCTGATGGCCATGAAGATCACCCAGGAATATCCCAAGACCCAAATCCTGGAGTGGTATCTCAACAACAACTTCTACGGCAATTTTAGCTATGGCATCGAATCTGCGGCCCAGACCTACTTTGGCAAATCGGCCAAGGATCTGAACCTGGCCGAGGCGGCCATGCTGGCGGCGCTGCCCCAGTTTCCGGGCCTGAACCCTATCCAGGCGCCCGAGGACGCGAAGCGTCGGCAGTTGAAGGTGCTGAATGCGATGACCGAAGCGGGGTACATCACCCAGGAGCAGGCTGAGGAAGCCTACAATCAGCCGCTGGACGTACACGACTCGCCCCTGGAACGCTTCGAAAATGACATCGCCCCGCATTTCGCCCTCTACGTGCTGGATCAGCTCAAAAAAGAGTTCAACACGCCCGATGATCCCTACTTCATCTGGCGCAATGGTCTGACCGTGCGCACCACGCTGGATGTGGGCATGCAGCACGAGGTCACCTGCATCGCCCGCCAGCGCATCGCCCATTTGCAGCACAACTATGATCTGGCCATCCCCGGCTGTGAGAAGTTGGATCCCGACCCCTTCCTGCTGAACAGCAAGCATCGGGACATCGATCACAATGTGACCAACGCGGCCGCGGTGGTGCTGGATACACAGACCGGCGAGATCCTCTCCATGCTGGGATCGCTGGACTACAACAACCGCGACATCGATGGCGAGGTCAATGTCGCCCTGGCCGAACGCCAGCCTGGCTCCTCCTTCAAACCCATCACTTATCTCACCGGCTTCAGCCAGGGACTGACCGCAGCCACGGTGGCCTGGGATGTGCGGCAGGTCTTCCCCGATGCGGTGGAGCCCTACACGCCCGAGAACTACGACCGCAAGTATCACGGGCCTGTGCCCCTGCGCGTTGCACTCCAGCGCTCCTACAACATCCCCGCAGTGTGGGTGATGCATAAAGCCGGCGTCAAAAACGTGGTGGACATGGCCCATCGCCTGGGCATTACCAGCCTCAACAAAGATTATTACGGCCTCAGTCTCACCCTGGGCGGCGGCGAAGTCAAGCTGCTGGATATGGCTTATGTGTTCGCCACCATGGGCAATGGCGGCGTCATGGAAGGCGAACCGGTCTTGCCCGAAGACCTGCGCCCCGGCTATCGCACCCTGAATCCAGTTTCCATCCTCGAAGTCACCGATCGGAACGGCAACATCATCAAGGAATACAAAGGCCCGCAGGAGCAGCGGGTCATCAGCGAACAGCTCGGCTATCTCATGGACAACGTTCTCAGCGACCCGCGTCCGCGTCCCCCCGCCTTTGGATCGCTGGGCCAATATCTGGAACTGCCCGATCGCCCTATCATTGCCAAGACCGGCACCACCAACGACTTCCGCGATGGCTGGACCCTGGGCGCCAGTCCACAGATTGCCGTGGGCGTGTGGGTGGGCAATGCCGACAATACGCCCATGGAGCACGTCTCTGGCTCTGTTGGCGCCTCGCCCATTTTCCATGACATCATGGCTTACGCCCACAAAGATCTGCCGGTGGAGAAATGGGAGGAGCCCGATGGCATGGTGAAGCGCGTGGTCTGCTACGAAAGCGGCCTGCTGGCCACCGACAT
>WGCR01000468.1 GCA_015493675.1 Anaerolineae bacterium | reverse complement strand
CCCCCCCTCCTCGCCTTCACCCCCCCCCTCGTTATGTCTCTTTATTCGGCTTGTTAATGTGCGAAATATAGGTTAAGATGTACAATTATCCCTGTTGTTGGATTGCAATGGAATTTCGATATCCGCTGGAAAACATTGGCCAAGAATATAATTGAATTATTAATTGGCGGGCTGCTTCGCGGGCTAATTTTAGGGCTGATCTTGGGGTTGATCTTGGGACTTCTTGACGGACTAACTGAAGGTCTGATTAAAGGGATGATTGGGGGCATGAGTGTTGGGCTGTTTTTAGGACTGTTTGGCGGGCTGATTCTCACGCCGATTACTGTGCTGATTATCGGATATCTTGTATTGATGGAAAATCTAAAACCCGTAATAAGCATCAGCACATCTTCGACGCCTAATCGTCCTATCTGGCAGTCAGGGAGAAATTGGCTGATTGGCGGGCTGCTTGGAGGAGCACTTGGAGGGCTGCTTGGAGGACTGTTTGGAGGGGTGCTCGGCTGGTTGAATGGCGAACTGAGTGGCTGGCTGAGTGGCTGGCTGCTTGCCGGGATACTTGCCGGGATGATTTTAGAGCTGATTGGTGGGCTGGAGTATGGCGGAGATGTCTTCATCAAACATTGGGCGTTACGTTTCACTTTGTGGCGCTACAAGCACACACCCGCGCCGTGGCGCTATGTTGCTTTCCTCGACTACGCGGCCCAGCGCATCCTCCTGCGCCGGGTGGGCGGCGGCTGGATCTTCATCCACCGCATGATCATGGAGCACATTGCCCAACTGGACGACGCGTTTATCGCCTCGCTGGATCGCTAAACGCCTCCGGGAGGTGGGTGCGAACGCGGCGATAGAAGCCAATGCTTCGGTGCGACAAGCCGCTGGCAAGCAAGCAGAAGGCGATCCCCCACCTCCCGGAGGTCGCCAAGCGCAAAAAAACGCCCGATGCGCAAACGCACACCAGGCGGACGAGGAGGTTATGTGGAAGATAGTGACGTAGGATGAGACGCTGTTTCCTTCTCCACCGCTCCCAGCGCAAGCAGCGATGTCCGCTGGGCAGGGGGCAGTCCCCTGGCAGAGGTGATGTCGAGGCCTTCGTACAGCCGGTCGGGCCCCATAACGCTCAGCAGCCGCGCGCTTTGCGTATCCCATAGTCGAATCGTCTCTTCTTCTCCGGCGATGGCGAGACGACGCCCGCGCGGATCGAAATCGATGCTGGTAAGCCGGTAATCGCGGGCATCCAGCCAGTGTAGCAGGCGGCCCGTTTCTGCGTCCCACAAGGCGGCGCGCATATCCGCACTGACGCTGCCCACCTGCTTCCCATCAGGCGCCCAGGCCACATCCCAAACAATGGTCGCGTGGCCGGTCATGGCGTGCAGCACCTGGGCGGTTTCGATATCCCAGATCAGAATCTTCTCATCATCGCCGCCACTGACCAATCGGCGCCCATCGGGGCTGACCGCCAGCGACATAATCCAGCTTTCGTGGCCGGCAAGGGTTGCCAGACGGCGTCCCGCGTGCACATCCCAAATGTAAATCATGGCGTCATCGCCGCCGCTGACGAGGCGGCCATCGGGCAAAAATGCCAGGCCCTGCACCCATGATGTGTGTCCTTCCAACTGCGCCAGCAGCTCGCCCGTGGCTTGATCCCACACACGCACCAGATGATCAGCGTCTCCGGCGGCCAGCCATCGATCATCATGGCTAAAGGCGACGGACAACACCGACGCGCCCAACGCTATTTTGCGAAGCAATCGACCGGTCAGACCATCCCACAAGAGGAGCAAACCATCCTCGCCGCCGCTGGCGATGAGGAACTTGTTGTGAGAAACCGCCACTGCATTGATGATGTCGGCGTGCCCTCCGAGGCGATGCAGGAGCTTTCCCGCGTCGGCGTCCCAGATGCGCAACAGCCTGTCTTTGCTGCCGGTCACGATGTGTCGTCCCGACGCATCAAATGCCAGGGAGGTGATGGAGCCGTAATCGCTGGAGAAAACGCGCAGGGGGTCGCCGCTGGCCCGATCCCAAATCCGAATCGTACGATCTATGCCGCCGCTGGCCAGCGTGCGGGCGCTGGGACTGAAGGCGACCGAACGCAGGGAGGAGGCGTGGCCCAGCATCGTACGGTGTATCCGCCAGTCGGCCACAGACCAAACGCGAACCGTGCGATCGTCATGGACTGAGGCCAAAAAGTCGCCATCAGGACTAAAAGCCAGAGACCAGACAATACCGCGTGGCCCGAAAAGACGCTGGACTTCTTGCAGTGTGCGCAAATCCCATATCCTCAGGCCTTCCGGGTCCAGTCCGCTGGCCAGGAGAGGGCGGTGGGGATGAAATGCCAGCGACCAGATGGTGTAGCCGGGCGTGGGGATGCTTCGGGGAGGCGCATCTCCCCCGGCTGGCCACAAGCGGATGACTTCATCACATCCGCCCGTGGCCACCCACTTGCCATCGGCGCTAACAGCCAGAGACCAGACGCAGGAGGGGTGTCGGCCTCGCACGCGCACCGCCTTCTTGCGGGTGACATCCCATTGCCGCACGCTGCCATCGTCGCCCGTGCTCCAGAGATAGCGCCCGTCAGGGGAAAAGGCCATAGAGCGCACCCGATTCGTATGCCCGCGCAAAGTGACCAGACATCGCCCCGTAGCAAGCTCCCACAGGCGAATGCTTTGATCATCGCTGCAACTGGCCAGCAACCGCCCATCCGGGCTAAACGCCACCACCCGCACAGTGTCTTCATGCCCGACCAGAATTTGCTCCTGGACGCCTTCGGGCATCCGCCAGAGCCTGATTTCATTGCTATCCATGCCCGCTGCCAGATACCGTCCATCGGGGCTGAAGGCAAGGCCATAGACAGTGCTGAACACATCCGAGAAGGTGGCATTCAGCAAATGCGTTCCCCGCAAAGAAGCGTTGCGCATTCCCACTCCCCGAAAATGCGCCTGTCGCAAGGTGAGACCCGAGAGGTCTGCATGATCCAGATCGCTGTTCAATCGGGCCAGCAGGTTGGCGAGATTGCCGCCTGCATAACCGGACAGATGGGGCTCTGTGTGTTGGAGCGTTTCTTTTAGCGCCAACAAGCGGGCGCTCACCGCATCCCGATCGCCATAAACAACCATCAGGAATTTCAGCAGGGGGTCGATGAAGATGTGCAGTTGATGGATGCGCACATATTCCAGCGCCGACGCTTTCATCAGGGCAAAACGATCCAGACCGCCCACATCGCCACTGCGGATGCTTTCGATCATGATTTGCAGCAGTCGGGCGGTGACATACTCCATGATCACGTTCTGCAAGGAGAACCCCTCGCCCGTGGATTGGACCAGGTTGCGACGTCGCAGATAGGTGAGGGCGGAGAGCACATCGCCGCTGGAAAAATCATCGAGAATATCGTCCATTAAAACGGAAATCGACGCAGGCTCCCGCTCGATGGCCAGCCAGGCCATGATCTCCCATTCCAGAGCGGAAAGCCGCTTGACCTGCTCATCCAGCAGCGCCCAGATGTCTCCCACTGTCAATTGTTCGCTGCGCAAGAAAGTCGAGACATCACCGCCAAAAACTTGCTGCACGATTTCGACGCTCAGGGCCAGCATCAGGGGGTTTCCGCCATACTGACGGATAAGAGAAATCCAGGCGTCATCTATCTGTCCGACGTCCAACTCGGCCAGATAGCGTTTGCTGGCATCCAGGCTCAGTCCTTCGAGCTGGATGGACGCCACGGAGGAGGAGGCTCGCCAGCGGGCAAACATGCCCGGGCGTTCGCGACTGGTGAGGATGACGCAACTTTGATGGGGGCTTTCGCCCAGACGCCGGATCAGCTCGCAATAGGCTTCATAGCCTTCCCGGCAGTGTCCTGCGGGCGCGCCTGTCTGCAAAATCGTTTCCAGATTATCCAACACCAGCAGCACGCGATGTTCGCGAAAAAAGGTCAGCAAGGCCGTCATCAACGATTCAGCGTCCTGGCCTTGGGGGGCGTTCTGCTGGCCTTGCAGGAACAAGAGAGATCTTTGCATCAACTCGGTGGGAGTTGGCGCGTTGCGCAACGAGCGCCAAATGACGTATTCGAATTGATCTGCTGCTGATTGGACGGCTCGGGCGGCGAGGGCTGTCTTGCCTACGCCTCCCGCCCCCCACAAGCCAATCAGCCGCCGCGGCTCATGGATGAGGTAGCGTCGCAATCGGGCCAGGGTCGCTTCGCGACCGAAGAATAGCTCCTGCAAGGGTGCATCGCCCCAATCCTGATGCGAAATGGTTTCAACAGGTTGCGAATCGGGCGTCCCGCCTGTTTGGCGCCCCATGAATGCATCTGCCAGAGTCTCCAACGCCCGCCAATGTGGCAGAAGACGCTGCTCCGGATAGGCTGAACGAAAGGCTGCATTGATCTCGCGCAACAAGCCATCACGCAGCGACCAGATTTCCGTCCCATTTCCCGCTTTGCGAACGGTCAACAACCGCGCCAGTTCGGCCAGATAGCCTGCTGGCGGGGCCATGCGCTCGCCAGCGGTTTCGCGTTCGTAACGAGAGATGGTGGAGGGATGCACGCCGAAATACCGGGCCGCGGCCGCCTGACTTTCGAAGACGTGCGACCTCAAATCGGCGGCGAATTCTTTGATGTTGAGCCGGAAACGGGGGAAGAATGGTTTCATGGCAATGGCGTCGATGAGAGCCCATAGCGTTACGCAACAATCACGCAATGTTCATGCACGATATAGTACCATGATCCTCAGAGACGTTGAAAACCCGATGTTTGGCGGCGAGGCGAGAGCGCCGTTTTTGGGTGACAGCGTGTAGTTATCTTCCGGGCGCTTCGCGGCGCAGGGGCATAAGACTCTTTGGCGAGAGAGCGCCGCGAAGCGCTGGTTTTCTTCTAGTGAAATGTCGGCACGCATTACTCTTCAAAACGTATGGTTAACCGATGAACTACTCCAACTTGAACGCTTCAAATGAATCCAATTAGAGGTAGACAATGAAAACCAAACTTTCCATCATTGCAATAACCATTGTGATTCTTTTCGGTTTTTCTTTACCACCAATCTTTGCTCAATCCGGTGATGTATCGACCGCAAAGTATGTTCTCATCTTACACGCCCAAATGCCTGAGTTCGATAAAATTCCTGTTGGACTCGATGAGTTTATGGCGAGAAATTATGTCATTGGCTTACTGCACAAGCAAACCGAGCCTTTGACGAAAGAGTTAGATAAAATGGTTGCTGAAGGAAAAATAAAGGGATATGATATTCGTCCAGATGTTTACGGTATTATAGTGCAGGGCGCTGCCAAAAGTGTGGAGCCATCTCTGCGACAGCTAGCGGAAAATGCAACTGTGCTGCCCCTTGAAAAAGCAGTTCCAACTTGTGCCACAGAGGGAAGCAAGGCTTTCACGGAGCAATTAGTAGCAATGAGTCACCTTAAGTATCTCTCTGAACATGATTTAGATCCGTTGGCTTCATCAACAACGGATCCAAGTATCGAGGCGTATGCTCCTGTCGGTTCATCGTACAGCTCTGTGTATGGAAAAACAAAGCCCAATATCAGTGTTAATATGCGTATTTTACACGGGTCTCAGGTTATTGCCACGATGCAGACAACAAGTAATAGTGATGGAAAGTATTTCTTCCGGCCCGACTGGCATTATTGCCCATCATTCGGTTTCGATTGGACATTGCGTCCAGGCGATATAGTCGAAGTAACTGCCCACAACAACACAGTCAGAACAAGAGTGACATATCTCCTCGCCTGGGCAAATCCAGATACAAACCGAGTTGAAGGATATTCCCAAACAGGCCACAAGGTAGAAGTAACGGCAATTCAGCCGAAGGACAATAGTTGTGATTCTACGCAATTTACTCTAGAAAAATCAGTAGAACAAAACGGGTCATTTAATATTGACTTCCACGGCGTCGTCGATTTTGACCGCCGTGCAATGTTCGATATCATTGCTAAAGACAATTCCGGTAATGGAACAACCATCTTTATTTTCCCCTTCCAGGTATCAATATTTGACTTTAACTCTTTGATCGTTACACTGAAACCATACACCAGATTTACTGCCACCATTTTTCGCAGCGGCCATCAACTAGCCACATTTCAGGGCGTCACATCCTGGATGGGTTCGTTTTATCAAGGACTCGATGATATCCAGCCTGGTGATGATCTTCAAATCTCAGGTGGCGGTGTAACGATCCGTTACCATGTTATCCCACTAACTTCTGAGTTAGATGCCATTCACAACAAAGTGACAGGAACGACTTCTCCACGACGATTAATCGAGGCGGATATATATGAACGAACATCCCCGCATTGGGATAAAGTGATGACGTCATGTGAAGATGAGTGGGCGTGTAATATCAAAAAGGCCAATGGCAATGGCAAATTTGATATAGGGATGAATATCGATGTTACACCGGGAGATTATGGGTATGTTTATGTATTTGATGACGAGGGAAATTATCAATCACAGAGCATGAGGACTTCAGCGATCATTGCAAATCTTTCCTATCAAACAGTTAGCGGTTATTGGAAAGATCCTTCGACGCCCCATGTTGACATTATACTCAAAAAGCCTGACGGTAGCATCAAGGAAACACATACAAACCAATGGGTAGATGGCTGGGATGGCAGCTTCGACACTTGGTTTTCATCCAGGATCGAACCTCGTGATATAATCGAAGTGAAGGCAACGAATGGAACAGGGTTGGAGTCCATGAGAGTGCAAGATCTCTCGGCGCAGCTTGATACCAACTCAGGTAAATTGATTGGAGAGTCAGGGCAAGGGAAGTTATTAGCATGGTTGAATGACTTCCGTCGTTCATCTGGTGATTCCGATCATTGTACGGAGAAAAATAATTCCGGCCATTACGAGTTAACTTTCAGTGGCGCTCAAATTGGGGCGCAAGATCATGGCATTCTATGGCTCTTAGGAGGTGATGGTCACTACACTGCTCAAACATTTGACGCATTTTCAGTCAACACACGAATAGGTGATCAGTATGTTTGGGGATACACAAAAACACCGAGCACATCTGTCACTGTTTCTTTGCAACGCAATGGGAGCATTGTCGAAACAAAACGTACTGTTTCATCCTCTGGAAGATATTTTCAAGTTAACTTTGAGCACGTCACCATTCAGACTAACGACATTCTTCAGGTGAACGCCCAGGATAATGAATCCGTCACCGTTCCGATACCACAGCTAACCGTCGAAAAAGATGTCCCGCACAATCAGCTAGTCGGGCAGGCTCCGGCCAATCAGCCAATTCATTCTGTATTGCATAGAATAGGGAGCGGGGTCTCTTTTGCAATTCCCCAAATTGGCGCAACCAACGCCTCGGGTCACTATGCCGTGCCATTTGACGGGTTATTTTGGTGGTCGGATTGTTCCATTGTGCAGGTGGGCCAGAGGTGCATCCAGCCAGAAGTAAAATACTATTCTCCAAACGGACACAGTATTAGTCTAGAAGGCCCTCGCCCCGCCCCTGTATCAGCAGATGATTTCGAGCCCGATAATAATACGGCTCAGGCTTCCCATTATTCAGCCATCCAACCCCACTCATTCCATGTGAGCAACGATGTTGATTGGGTTGCGTTTAATGTATCAGCCCAGGATGTGGGCAACACCTTCCGCATTGAAACATTCAATCTGGGATCAGATGAAGACACTCATCTTTATCTTTATGACACGAATGGCTCAACACTTCTGGCAGAAGATGATGATGGCGGCATACGATCTGCCTCGAAGATCATGTGGTCGCCGGCCAAGCCTGGTAGATATTACGTCAAAGTTACGCCCGACAATGAATACGCTGCTGCATATTGTGGCGCCAGTTATGACCTGATCATCACATCTGTACGGGATACAATGTATCTTCCCCTAGCATTACAATCATATCGTTAGGCGTCAGCGGCGATGGAAAGCAAAGCACTTCATCTTCTACGGCAGTGGTATGGGCTAAAGAGTTTTGCATGGTATGCCCGTTTTCATGGCTACACTTTCCGGGTGGCGCAGAGTGCGGCAGATTTGGATGCTGTGTATCGCATTCGGTGGAGAGTGTACGAAGAGGCGGGCTACATTTCAAGGAATAAGTATCCTCATCAACGCATGACGGATCGGTATGACGCGTGGTCTGTGAACCTGCTGGCCTTCTATCGGGGAAAGGCTGTGGGCACGTTGCGACTGACTCCTTTGAGCAAAGGGAGTCCGGTTTGGGAGTTATTTAGAGCGAAGCAATGGCCGGAGCCAAGCAAGACAATGGAAATGGGGCGGTTTGCGGTAGTGCCGGAGGCAAGGGGCGGACGGATAGTGGCGTTGGGGCTGATTGGGAAGATGAGTGAATGGGCGTTGAGGAAAAGAATAGAATGGTGGGTAGGATATGCGCCGCGGCCGCTGTTGAAAATATTCTACGAGGTCACGAGGTACGAAGAGATACCGATGCTGCCTGTAGGGGAGCGAGAACGGGCGGCGAGGCAGAAGATGGTAGGATACTTTGAGCGGTATGAAAAATGGTTGATAGTGTTTCGGATGCGAGTGGATTGGGTGAGTTCGTGGAGATGGCGTAAGGTGATAGGATGAGGGAGTGGCGCCTAACCCGGCGTTCAACGGACGCGGCCTGGGCGATGAAAAAGCGCGTCTTTTTGTCCCAATAGCCCATCTTGCGTAATCGACTGCAGGCTTTATGGCAATTCATCGAAGCCGGGGCGGACGAAGGCCCGGGCGTTGGGGAAGAGAGCATCGGTTTGGTCGCGCAGCCGTTGCAGATGGGCGAGGATGCGCAAGGCCTCCATCTCTCGCGCCGGAAAGGCGTACAACAGCCGCTCCCACGCCGCCATCGAACGCTCGGTGGCGATCAACGCAATCTTGGCCGAGCCGTCCCCATCCTTGGGGAAGCCGTCGTCCGGGTCATCCAGTCCCATCAGCGCCCGATGCACCTTGGCCGCGATGAAGAACTGATACCAGCGAATCACTTCGACTGCATCGATGAGGGCGCGGGCCTCGGCTTCGGGGTCAATGCCCGGCGCGTTCACTCGGGCCAGCATGTTCAGGGTCTCCTCCTTGTCCAGGAAATCCCCTTCCGCATCTTCGAACCATTGGTCCACCATCTTGCCATAGTCGGTGGCCGCCTGCATCAGGGGATGCTGCCATGCCTCCCCGAAGCGCTGCTCATCCTCGGCCAGCGCCTCCTCATCCACATCATCGGGATCAATGCCCAGCTCCTCGGTGATGTTGGCCAGCAGGGCCAGCGTTTCTTCCATCACCTCGTTGAACGCGTCCCAAAATTCGGGGTCTTGCAAATCTCGCGGCGGATTGTCGCCCCAACGGCGTTTTTCCCGGGCGTAGTTCATGCAGCGGTCGGTGAAAGGGCAGCGCTCGCACCAGCGGTCGCAATAGTTGTAGATGCCCGGGATGAAGTTTTCAGCGTTGGGGTAGTTGGCCAAGAAATCATCTGCCATTTACATTCGGTCCTGAGAAATAGAACGCAGAAGAATCTGGAAAATCTGATTCTCGCAGATAATAAAGATGGAGATGTGGGGGAATGGGGAGAGCGTGAGAGAAGGAGTGAGCGTGGGAGGGAGTGTGGGGGATACAGGCGGTGGATGGATGGATCGGCGCGCCTGACAAAAATGATAGGACAAAGCGGGCATGAGTGCAAACGCGTGTCGCTTCGCCTGACCTCCGGGAGGTGGGGAATCGCCTGCTGATTGATTGCCAACGGCTTGTCGCACCGAAGTATTGGCTTTTGCCGCCGTGTTCGCCCCCACCTCCCGGAGGTCGCTAAATGCAAAAAAACACCCGATGCGCAAACGCACACCGGGCGTCGTCGTCAGACCTTCGAGGTCTCGGAGACCTCGAAGGTCTTTGGGGGCAATTACCCTTTCACGCCCTTCTCTTTCAACGCAGCCTGCGCCGCGGCAAGGCGGGCGATGGGCACGCGGAAGGGGGAGCAGCTCACGTAGTTGTTGCCGGCCAGGTGGCAGAACTCGATGGAATCGGGATCGCCGCCATGCTCGCCACAGATGCCCACTTCCAGGCCCGGGCGGGCGGCCCGGCCTTCATCGATGGCCATCTTCATCAGACGACCCACGCCATCCCGGTCGATGGTCTGGAAGGGGTTGACGGGCAGCACGCCGGTCTCGACGTAAGTGAGGAGGAAGCGGGCCTCGGCGTCGTCGCGGCTGTAACCGAAAGTCATCTGGGTGAGGTCGTTGGTGCCGAAGGAGAAGAACTCGGCCACCCCCGCGATTTCCTTCGCAGTCAGCGCGGCGCGGGGGATTTCGATCATGGTGCCGAACTTGTACTCGAAGTCGATGCCCTTCTCCGCCATCACCTCTTTGGCGATGCGCTGCAAGCGAGGCTGGATGACCTTGAGCTCGTTCACATGGCTGACCAGGGGGATCATCACCTCGGGTTTGACCACCACGCCCTTCAGGGCCTGATTGGCTGCGGCCTCGAAGATGGCCCGCACCTGCATCTCCACGATCTCGGGCATGACGATGCTGAGGCGGACGCCGCGCATCCCCATCATGGGATTGCTTTCGTGCAGGCCTTCCACATCTTTCAGCATGGCCTCTTTGGCGGCCAGACCTTCGGTCTCGCCTTTGGCCCGCATCTCGGCCACCTCGGCCACCAGCTCGTACATGTCGGGCAGGAACTCGTGCAGGGGCGGGTCGATGAGGCGAATGATGACGGGCAGACCATCCATCACCTCGAACAGGCCCTCGAAATCGCCGCGCTGGAAGGGCAGCAGCTCATCCAGCGCGGCGGTGCGCTCCTCGGGCGTGTCGGCCAGAATCATGCGCTGCACGATGGGCAGACGCTCTTCCTCGAAGAACATGTGCTCGGTGCGGGTGAGGCCGATGCCCTGGGCGCCGAAGTCCCGGGCGCGCTTGGCGTCGGCGGGATAGTCGGCGTTGGCCCACACCTGCAGGCGGCGGAACTCGTCGGCCCAGATCAGCAGGGTGATGAGATCGGTCTGCTCCTCGAATTTGGGGGCGGAGGTGGCAATCTGGCCGAAGAAGGCCTCGCCGCTGGCTCCATCCACCGACAGCCAGTCGCCCTCTTTCACGGTGAGACCGTGGGCGGTGGCGGTGCGGGCCTCCAGATCGATGACCATATCAGAAGCGCCGACCACGGCGGGGATGCCGAACTGGCGGGCGACCACGGCCGCGTGGCTGGTGGCGCCACCCTCGCTGGTAAGGATGCCCTTGGCCGCCAACATACCGTGCACGTCGTCGGGCCGGGTGAAGGGCCGCACCATGATCACATCCTGGCCCTCTTCCTTGGCCATGCGCTCCGCGGTGTCGGCGTCGAAGTAGACGCGGCCCACCGCGGCGCCGGGCGAAGCGTTGACGCCGCTGGCGAAGAGCTTACCCTCGGCCCGGGCCGCCTTCTTGGTCTCTTCATCGAACTGCGGGTGCAACAGCGTGTCCACCTGCTCGGGCGTGACGCGCATCACGGCCTCTTCCTTGCTGATGAGGCCCTCATTGGCCATATCCACCGCGATCTTGATGGCGGCGCGGGCGGTGCGCTTGCCGGT
>WGCR01000467.1 GCA_015493675.1 Anaerolineae bacterium | reverse complement strand
ACCATCACGGGCCGGGCCGCGGTGGCTCGCAAAACCCTTTGCATCGCCGACGTGCATGATCCCGCCTGGCAGGATGTGTACTATCCCCTGGACAAAAATCTGACCATGCGCTCCGAGCTGGTCACGCCCCTGATCGGAGCCGGGGGACGGCTGGAGGGAATGCTGAACCTGGAGAGCCCCGATGTGGGCGCCTTCAGCGATGACGACGCCCTGTTGCTGCAATCCCTGGCGATCCAGGCGGTCATCGCCATTCAAGAGGTGCGGCTGCTGGACGCCCTGCAGGAGCTCTCGGCCCGACTGCTGGCCGACAGGCCCGAAGAGCTCTATCGCCGGGTGGTGCAACTGGCCCGGGAATTGTTGGGCGCAGAAGCCGCCGCGCTATGGCTGACAGAATCATCCCGCATCGCCCTGCAAGCCGCACGGCCTCTCGATTTCACGCCTGGCTCCGATATCCTGTCCGCTCTGGCGCATCCGCTGGCCACCGGTAGAACCAGCGTCGTCGCCTTGCCGGGACCCGCCTGGTCGCAGGGAATGATTGCGCCTCTGCATACAGGCGCTGATGAGTCCCCCATAGGCGCGTTGGGCGTGTTTGCAGCTGCAGGCCACCCCCTGCCCGCCTCCGATTGGGATAAAAAGGTGCTGGTGCTGCTGGCCCGCCATGCCGCACTGGCTGCATTGAACGCCCGTCGTCAGGCCCTGTTGCGGCGCCTTTCGCCCCGCGAGCGCGAGGTCTTCGACCTGATGGTGGCGGGATTGAGCAATAAAGCCATCGCCCAGACCCTGGTCATCTCCCCCAACACGGTCAAACGTCACCTGCGGGCGATTTTCGAGAAATTGGGCGTCAACAGCCGCGCCGCGGCCGTGGCGCAAGTCTTCTCTTCCCACACTTGATCATCCATCCACACAACCATATGTCGAGACAGGAGCCACCATGAAGCGAATCCTCCTCATGCGCCACGCCAAATCAGACTGGGGCGCGCAATACGCCACCGATTTCGAGCGTTCGCTCAACGCCCGCGGCCAGCGGGACGCCCCCATCATGGCCGCATTCATGGCTGCACACAATCTACTGCCCGAACTCATCGTTAGCTCGCCCGCGCAACGGGCCAAAATGACCGCTGAATTCGTCGCCCGGGAACGAGCCTTCGCGGGCGAATTCATTTTCGATCAACGCATCTATCTGGCCTCCCCTGCCATGTTGCTGGAAGTCATTCAGGATCTGCCCGATGCCGTGGAGACAGCCATGCTGGTGGGGCACAATCCGGGCATGGAGGATATCATCGAGCTGCTGTGCGGGGGCGTTGTGCGCATGCCCACCGCGGCCATCGCCAGCCTGCGGCTGCAAGGGGAGACATGGGGCCAAACGCAGGCGGGCCAGGCCACGTTACAATGGCTGGTCAAACCAAAGATATTGCGGTGAGCGACAGGCGCATCCGAACAACGGCTTGGTTCACTTTTGGTTATTGAGAATTTGGTAACTACTAAGGTCTCATCACCACTTTTTGCCACGAAGACACGAAGAATAACGAAGGCACGAAGCGTTTTCTTTATTTTTCCCTTCGTGCCTTCGAAAAACTTCGAGCCTTCGTGGCTTTTTGAGGCTTGAAGTCGAGTACGTTAGCAGTTACGATTACTGCCCGGCCAACGCCTGCTCAATCATCTGCTGAAAAACCTGGAAGGGCTGCGCTCCGCTGATGAATTGGCCATTGATGAAAAAGGCGGGAGTGCCGGTGACGCCGGCGGCAATGCCCTCTTTCTGATCAGCCATGATCTTGTCCTTGTAACGTTCAGAAGTCATGCACTCATCAAAAGCTTTTTCATCCAGGCCCAGTTCCTTGGCAAAGCTTTTGAAGACCGCGCTCGCATCGTTATTGCCCGCCCATTGCTTCTGTTCTGAGAACAATTTTTCGTGCATCTCCCAGTATTTGCCCTGTTCGCCCGCACATTCGGCAGCCTCGGCCGCGGAAATGGCATGGGGATGAATCTGGGTCAGAGGGAAATTCTTGAGCACATACTTCACCTTGCCCGTATCGACATACTCCTTTTTGATCTGCGGCAATGTTTGCAGACTGTGCCGTTGGCAGAAGGGGCACTGATAATCGGTGAATTCGACGATGGTGACAGTGGCGTCGGGCGAGCCCATGACCGCGATGGTCTCCGGCTCGAAGTCGGTGTCGGGCGTGGGCGAAGGCGTTACGGTGACTACGGTGTCGGGCAGCGAACCGGTCTCGTTCTTCTGCAAAAGCGCATCGATCACGGTGTTCAGATCATCCGCACTGACGCCATCCTGGATGAGATGCCCCCCGACGACCACACCGGGCAGATCATGGAATTCGAGATCGCGGGCCTCGAAATAATCCTGCTTGACATCATCCAATGTTTCCTGCTCATCCATACAGGTCTTGAAGGCGTCCGCATCCAGTCCCATATCGGCGGCTGCGTTTTCCATGGCCTCGATGGTGCTGGTGACAACGCCCGTATTCCAGCTCGTATCCCGATAGAGCCATTTGCTCATATCCTGATAGCGATCCTGGCGACCCGCGCATTGTGCGGCTAAACTGGCCACAACAGAAGGATCGCCGCCGGCCGCGGGGAATTCTTTGTGAACGATGCGCAACTTGCCGGTGTCGACATATTTTTTCTGCAACTCTGGCAGGATATCGTTGGCGTAAACGATGCAGTTGGGATAACCGTAATCACACCATTCATACATGGTGAGCGTGGCGTCATCCGCGCCCAGCGTGCTGTTGGGACGCTCGGCCGGCGCAAACCCGGCGGGAACTTCCGGAGGAAAAACAGTCTTGCCCAATGCAGGATCATTGACTTCCTGAAAGGCGTCGGGCGTGTTGGCCGGCGCATCTGGCTGGGTGGGGGTTGCTGTTTCGACCTTATCAGCAGCTCCCGGCGGAGTCTGATCGGCGGATGGCTGGGGAGCCTGACAGGCGCTGAGGACCAACGCCGCAACCAGGATGAGAAGGAGGGGAAGAAGGTAACGCTTTCGGAATTGCATTTAGAAACCTCAATCGAGAAAAGATGATGGACACTACTTCGGTAGACGTCCTCGAGATGGCAATAGTTCCCGGGTCCAGGATGCAGTATCAGATTGCTGCGCCCCGAAAATCGAAAACACGAATTTCTAGTATATCACAACAGACCCTCATCGCCACGAAATGAAAAGGGTGTGTCCAATTTCGGTTGGGCGCATTCTGATTCCGGCGAAATTGCCGAGTGAACTCGGGCTTTTTAGGCGCTTCGCGCCAATGGTCGGCCTGCGCCGACCGGTTTATCAGCGTGATTTTGGACGGCGGAGGCCGTCCATTGGCCA
>WGCR01000466.1 GCA_015493675.1 Anaerolineae bacterium | reverse complement strand
GTGCCGCCCACGCCCACCCCGCCGGTCGTCCCGCAATCTCACATCATCATCACATCGCCGCCAGCCAATGCTATGCTGCCCGCCACATTCACCGTTAGCGGCACGGGCGGCAACCTGCCCGAAGGCAATGTGGTCGTGCGGATCAAAGACCAAAACAACGTCGTGATCGCCGAAGAAGCCACCGTCCTGCAGGGGCCGGATGTCGGCATCGGCGGCGAAGGGACCTGGTCGGTGCAATTCACCGTGAATGAGCCGCCCGGTTCAGCCGGAACCATCGAGGCGTCTTCACCAGGAACCGCCGCCTTTGCCAGTATCAGGGTCTTTTTCGATCATGGCGGCAATGTCGATTATCCGCCGGGGCAATGCCAGATTCATGTGCGGGCCCACGAACCAGGTTATGATCAGCCCAATGGCCGCGTATTGGGGGTATTCCCCTCAGCCACCACTCTTGAAGCCCAGCATCGCGAGCGGGTAGATAATATGGATTGGTATCGAACGTCTGTTACAATAGAAAATGTGATAACGCCTGTCTGGATTCCCGCCAACAGCCTGGACAGCGTCAGTAATGGCTGCTAATCCTCCCCTCTCGCACTGGTTGATAAATGAGTTCCTGGCTTGCAAAACATTTTCTGAATCTTCTGGGCTGGCAAATCGTCGGTCAGCTTCCAGAAAGTCATCGTCTTGTCTTGATCACTGTCCCCCACACCTCCAATTGGGACTTCATGTACCTGCACCTGGTCTCCAAAATCCTGGGGGTTCATATCCGCTGGATGGGCAAAGAGGAATTATTCCGGGGGCCGCTCGGCCCGATCTCGCGGGCGTTGGGCGGCATCCCCGTCAAACGAAGCCGATCTACGAATATGGTGGCGCAGATGATTCAGGCGTTTCAGGAACACGATGAATTGATCCTTGCCGTGCCGCCGGCCGCCACCCGCAGCAAAAGCGACTACTGGCGATCAGGATTTTATCACATCGCCATGGGGGCTCAGGTGCCCATCACCATGGGCTTTCTGGACTATCAACGCAAACGAGCCGGTTTCGGCCCTTCCTTTGTCCCCACCGGGGATATCAAAGCCGACATGGACAAAATCCGCGCGTTTTACGCCGACATCCAGGGCAAGTTCCCGGAGGATAAAAGCATCATCCGGTTGAAAGCAGAAGATGAGAGCAATAAGCCATAAGCAGTGCTAGACATCACTCAGGACAAGCGCAGCCCAAATGCAGAAGTCAGAACTCCAATATCTCGAGGAATGGCTACTCACGATAGATGCCAGGAAGTCCCGAGCTGAACTGGATAAACTGATTGCCGATGACTTCAAGGAATTTAGCTCCTCCGGTCGAGTATGGTCCAAGACCTCGATTTTAGATGAACTCCCGTTGCAACAACCTATCGGCAGCGCAGTGATTTCCAACTTCGAGGAATTGGAACTTGTAGACGGTTATGTTCTTGTGACGTATCAGCTGGATTTGGCGGGCACCATATCACTGAGGAGCTCAGTCTGGCGAAAAACTCACGATGGGTGGAGGATATTCTTTCACCAAGGGACGACGAGGAGTGAGTGACGCCTAACAAGGCGATGAAACAGATTTCCCTACCTGACGGCCGCTTATCGCGGCGTTCCGTGTTCAGGAGTGCGCCGGCGGGCGAGGATGAACAGCACTCCCGCTATTACCATGACCACCATGCCGGCAAGGGTAAACCACACGCCCGGCCCCGGTTTGAGCGGGTGGTTGTAGAGTTTTTCCAGCGCCGGCAGCAGCCTGAAAAAGGCGCTGAGCGCGGGCAGGGGCAGCAATCCAATCAGGATGAAAAATACGCCCCGCAGCCAGTCGGGGATGATCTGCTTCCACAGGGGGATGAGGAGCGTCGCGGCCATCAGCGCCATGATGACCAGGGTTTGCGCGCGGAATTCGGGCGTCATCAACAGGCCCGGCGTCCACGCTGGGGGCAGCATGGAAAGCGCCACCGGAATGGCCAGCACGCCCGCAAAACCCCGCAGCCACACCGAAAGCTGCATCCTGACGCTGGCGAGGAGGATGAGGCCCAGGGCCAGGGCCACCGGCATGGCGAAAAAGACCAGCCGGTTGATGGGGATGACGCCGTAGCGGGCCTCGGGCACGAACTTGACGTACTCGGGCAGGTCCACGCCCAGGATGTTCACCCCCGCGGCGGGATGCGCGATCCATCGGCCCCAATAGCCAAAGGCCAGGAACAGGAGCGCCAGGATGGCGACGATGATGGTGATCAGACGGCGGGTTCGGGCCATGAGGTGTCAACAGTGATCAGTACCTTATCAATGGAAGTCTAGCTCGTTGGACAAGAAAATGTCTCACGCAAAGGCGCAGAGCCGCAAAGGAAAAAAGAGGCAAAGAAAAGCTTAGCGTCTTGGCGACTTTGCGTGAGATCAGCTTTTTTGGTTCCGGCTTGTCCGGGGTAGCATTATGATAATCTTAGCATATCCCTGCCTCACCCCGCCAGCGCCCGATACGCGTCCATCAGCCGCCCGGCGGCCGCGTCCCAGGTGAAGCGCCGGGCCTGGGCGGGCCCGCGGGCGCGCAGTTTCGCGCGGGCGGACGCGTCGGTGAGTAGATGCGTCAGCCCCGCGACCAGGGCATCCTGATCATCCACCGGCACAAGCAACGCGGCGTCACCCGCGATCTCGGGCAGGCTGCTGGTATCGGAGGCCAACGCGGGCGTTCCGCAGGCCAGGGCCTCCAACAGAGGCAGGCCAAAGCCCTCGTAGTGGCTGGGAAAGGCGAACAGATCGGCCAGATTGTAGAGCGCAGGCAAATCACCATCGGACACGAAGCCAGGAAAATGGACGAACTCCCCCGCGTCTTCCTCGGCCACCGCCGCGAAGATGTCTTCGTAGAGCCAGCCCTTGCCTCCGGCGATGACCAGATGATGGGGCAGATTCGCTTCGCGGCGGGCCTGGGCAAAGGCCCGCACCAGGCCATCGAAATTCTTACGCGGCTCCAGGGTGCTGATGCTGAATACAAAGGGCCAGTCCAGGCCGTATTTGGCCCGCACGCCCGCGGTCTCCGCCTCGGTCATGGGGCGAAACCGGGGGTCCACGCCCGCGCCCACCACTGTCACCCGCTCGTCGGGCAGCCCGAACAGCCGCATGGCGTCCCGCTTGCTGGCCTGGGAATCGGCCAGGATGTGATGGGCCCGGGCCACGGAGCGGGGCACGGCCTTTTCGAGAAAACGACGCAGGTCGGACCAGGCGTATTCGGGCCGCACCAGAAAGGCCAGGTCGTGAATGGTGAGCAGGGTTTTGGCCCGGCGCACGGGGGGCAGCAGAAAGTTGGGCGCGTGAAAGATGTCCGCGTCCCCGGCCAGCCATTCCACGGGCAGGGGCAGCCGCAGCCGATGCCAGAGGATGGTCTGGTAGCGGTCGGGCAAAGGCAGACGGCGGATGCGCACCTGCTCGGGCCAGTCACGGCGGGCGAAAGGCGCATCCCCGCGCGGATAAAGCAGCGTCAGCTCATCCCCGGGCCCCAACAGGGGGATGAGTGCGTTCACCAGGCCGCGGGTGTAGCGGCCAATGCCTGCGCCTTGCAGGGCTGCGGACGTGTAATCGATGGCGATTTTCATGTTGCAGCTCCTCCTCCATCATTCTCGATTAGAGCGATGTGGCGCAAGGTGCAACGCACTTTCGACTTGCGTTGGCCCAACGCGCCGCCGGGCCTCGGCCAGCATATAATCCGACGCAGCGACAGCTCGTGATAAGTGCGTCGCACCCTTCTACTCAATCCCCTTGTACGTCCAGATGCGGTTGACGCCGAAGTTCCAGAACAGCACCACGCCGATGGCGAAGGCCTTGGCGAGATTGTAGCTCAGCCGGTCGCTGACGAAATGACTGAACACATAGGCGTCCATCAGAACCAGGATGAGGGTGTTGATGAACAGCCCGATGACGTTGACGGTGGCGAATTGGGCCAACTGGCTGGCGATGGGGCGCTCCCGGGATTCGGGAAACGTCCACAAGCGATTCCAGGTGAAATTGCTGACCACCGCAGTGGAGAAAGAGATGGTGTTGGCAGCGATGAGTTGAATCTGCTGCGTATCCAGACCAATGTTCCAGCCCGCGCCCAGCCCCATGTGCTCGAAGACGATCTTCATTATGTTGAGCACAGCGAAATCCACCACAGCGCCGATGGCGCCGACAATGGCGAATTTGATGAAGCGTTCGAGCTCTTTGGGGTTGACGGATGTGCGGGCGGCGATGCGGGCGATCACTTGCGGGAAAATCTCCATGGGAAGTTTGACTTTGACAACCGCCAATTATAGCTCGATCTTCCGAAAGAACTGAAACTCGTCATCGATTCAAATCATGTTGGGGAGGAAGAAGAAGGCGATGCCCAAAATCAGATACACCGCCAGCAGCATGGCGCCTTCCAGCCAGTTGGATTTGCCATCGATGGCCACCAATGCGCCGATGACCGAGGCCGAGACCAGGGCGATGAGCTCGAAGGCGTTGAATTCCAGCACGAAAGGATGGCCCAGCAGGGGCGAGATCAGCACCAGCAGGGGGGCTACGAACAGGGCGATTTGCAGACTGGAGCCCAGGGCGATGTTCAGGCTCAGCTCCATGTGATTTTTCAGCGCCACCTCCACCGCCACCACATGCTCGGCCACATTGCCGATGATGGGAATGAGGATGATGCCGACGAAGAAGGCGCTGAATCCGAGTTGCTCGGTGACCGGCTCCACCGCGCCCACCAGAAATTCACTGAACAGAGCGATGGCGGCTACAGAGACCGCCAGCACGCTCAGAGAGACGGGCAGGCTCCAGTGCGGCCCGTTGTGTTCGGGCGGGGGCGCGGCGGGCCCGGCCTCCTCGGGCCTGGGCTGGCGTCCGAAGAGCATGTAGGCGATGGCCAGCACGTAGACGCCCAGCATCACCACCGCGGTCATAACGCTCAGCCATTCCACCTTGACAGCGTTGGGTTCGATAGCGGCGTTGAACAGGGACGGCACCGAGATGGCGATGGCGGCCAGGGAGAGCAGCGCCGCGTCCACGCCCGCCTGCTCCCGATCGAAGCGCTGAATGCCATGTCTGACGCCGCCAAAGAGGATGGCTGCGCCCAGCACCAGCAGCACATTGCCCAGGATGGAGCCAATGATGGAGGCCGAGACCAGGGCCATCTGCCCGCCGAGAATGGCCATGATGGTGATG
>WGCR01000465.1 GCA_015493675.1 Anaerolineae bacterium | reverse complement strand
GCCTTCGGTCACAGATTTTCACGATTTATCCGCGTTCATCCGCGTCCTATTTACGGAATAAACGTCATAAGGCTGTCTTTTTTCACTCAAACCTGACAGGTTCTGGTGAATCTTGCCGCAGGAGGCATAGCTCTCAGGCAACAGGGCGTGCAGGGATTTGGATGTGTCCAAAACGAGTTGGAAGTCGAGTCTGGCGGGTGCAGGCCAGCTTTCAAGACCTCCGGGAGGTGGGGGTGAAGGCCGTGGAGAAAACCGTCATTCTCGTCTGGCGGGAAGGTGGCAGATAGCAAACAAGTTATCACCCACCTCCCGGAGGTCGGTTTTAGAGCCCTTCAGTTTGGAGAGCGGCCTACGCTGCTCAACCGAAAATGGACACACCCTTATCTTTTTCCTGGTTCTGACGTTTTCTGTGGATCGACGCTAAAAACGCCTCCAGTCACTGATTTCGAGCCTCCAGAGGTAAGCCTTAATGGTTTATATAGTATGCTGTTCACTACGACACACTATATGGGCATACCTCAAATGGGTTATTTTGGTGATCCACAGAATCCGTCAGAACTAGTCTTTTTCATCTGCGTAGATCAGCTCTTTCAGCGGCATCTGCGTTCTATTTGCGATGCGGCATGATGGGACGATTACAGCGTATCCACCGGGTCCACATCAATGCGCCAGTGGGGCGAAAGCTGCACGCCCGCCAGCAAAACGCCCGGCTCTTCCGCCCTGAAGATGATGTGCCAGCGGAATTTTCCCCGCTCCCGGCTGAAAAACGCGGGCGCAGGCCCGATCAAACTGAAATCATCCCGGCCCAGGGCCTCGGCCCGGCGCTTCAACGCCATCGCCACTCGTGCGGTCTCCTGCTCACAGCGCTCTCGCGACGTATCCAGATAGAGCAGGCGGGTGATGCGGCGGTAGGGGGGATAAGCCTGCTCCTGGCGAAAGCGCATCTCGGTGTGATAAAACGCCTCATAATCGTGGCGGCTCGCGGCCACAATCGCATAATGCTTGGGATGATAAGTCTGAAAAATTACCTGCCCGCCCAGCTCCGAGCGTCCGGCCCGGCCCGCCACCTGCATCAAAATCTGGAATGAGCGCTCCGCCGCCCGGAAATCGGGTAAAAACAGGCCCGTATCCGCGCTCAGCGCCCCCACCAGCGTTACTAGCGGCAAATCCAGGCCCTTGGCGATCATCTGCGTGCCCACCAGCACATCGGCCTTGTGATCGATGAAATCCTGGAGGATGGTCTCATGGCTGGTCTTGCCGCCCGTCACATCCCGATCCCAGCGCAGAGGCCGGGCGTGGGGGAGCTCGGCCCGCAGCGCATCCATCACCCGCTCGGTGCCGGCGCCAAAGGTCTTGAAACGGCGGCTGCCACACTTGGGGCACACCCTGGGCATGGGCTGGCGATAGTTGCAATGGTGGCAAATGAGCACATCCCCGCGATGATGGGTGAGGGGAATCTTGCAGCGGGGGCATTTGACCACATGGCCGCAATCCCGGCACATGACAAAAGTGGCTGAGCCGCGGCGGTTGAGAAAGATGATAGCCTGCTCCTTTCGGGCCAGGGTTTCGTTCAGGGCGTCGTGCAACGCCCGTGAGAACATGGAGCGATTGCCCGCGCGCAGCTCCTCCCGCATGTCCACGATGCTCACCGGCGGCAGTTCCAGCATCTTGATGGCGCCGCCCTCGCGATGGCCCATCACCCGGCGGGGCAACGAAAGCAGCGTGTAGAGGCCGCGCCGGGCCCGGAACTGGCTTTCCAGCGAGGGCGTGGCCGAGCCCAGCAGGGTGACGGCCCCGTGCAATCGGGCCAGTTGCACCGCGGCATCCCGGGCGTGATAACGGGGCGTGCGGATCTGCTTGTAAGCGGCGTCATGCTCCTCATCCACCACAATCACGCCGATGTCCGGGAAGGGCGCAAACAGCGCCGAGCGAGAGCCCACCACCACATCCACCTCGCCCTCCCTGGCCCGACGCCAGGCGTCATAACGCTCGCCCGCGGTCAGCTTGGAATGCACCACCGCCACCCGGCCCGGAAAACGTCCGGCAAAACGGCGCACCGTCTGCGGCGTCAAACTGATCTCGGGCACCAGCACGATGCCCTGCCTGCCCGCGGCCACCGCCTTCTCCAACGCTTGCAGATACAGCTCCGTCTTGCCGCTGCCAGTGACGCCATGCAGCAGGAAAACGGGCGGTGGAAGGTGAGACGCACCTGCCGCAGATGATTGCGAACCAGATTCCGGCTGTTGTGCTGCCGTCTGTTCGGAGTGTGATAAATCTGACTCCAGGTGCGTCTCACCTAAAACCACATCCAGCGCCGCCTCGATCTGCGCCCAGGCCCGCTTCTGGTCATCGGTCAGAAGCGCCGGACGGGGCGAATGAAACACCCGGCCCGCCAGCGGATCGCGCCACACATCTATCTCGGTCAGCTCGATGAGCCCCCATTCGGCCAGTTTGCGGGCCTCGGGTAGGCCCAACCCCGCGGCCTTGCGCCAATCGGGCAGCCACATCGCCCCGTTGGGAGCGGCGGCCAGCGCTTGCACGCCCGGCCGATACTTCAAGGTCCCGCGCAATTGCATGATGGCCTCGGGCAATTCCTCGGGCGACAGCGCCAACCGCGCCGTCTCATCCGTCAGCGCGATCCATCCCTTGTCGGCCAGCGATTCGAGCTGTTTTTTGGTGGGATGCAGCGCATTTTTGAGCTCGGACAGCGTCGCTGCGCCCGCCTCCTGATCCTGCATCCAGACAAGGATCGCAGCGGCCTTGCTGGCCCGACCCACCTGCATCAGCCGCGCCACGGCCTGCTCTGGCGGCACGCGTAGCGTGAGGATTGTCTCCAACTTGGGCTTGGGGCGTTTGAGCGCCCCCTTGTCCACCAGCCGCACCAACCCCTGCTGGCGCAGCTCGCCCAGCACCTTCTCCGAAACCAGCCGCCGATCCAGCTCCCGCAGCGCCTTCAGCGGCATCGCCTCCTTTTTCAACCGCAGCAACAGCGCCTGCTGCGCCGGCGTCAGATCGTCAGGATAGATGGGAGCGCCGGGCGCATACGCCACCCACAAGTCGGTTTTGGCGGTGAAACCGGGCGGCAGAATCAGACGTACGCACTCACTCAGCGGCGCCAGATAATAGCGGCTCATCCACAGCGCCAGATCGAGCTGTTGCGGCGTCAGCGCCGGGCCATCGGTCATGGGATCGCCCAGGGGCTTGACCTTGATGTCCGCAGGCGCCGTCTCGCTCAGCGACATCACCACGCCCAGCTGCGTCCCCCGCCCGAACGGCGCCCGCACCACCTGCCCCGGCGCAATCAGCCCGCGCAGCTCCCGGGGAATGCCATACGTGTAAATCTGACGCTCGGGATCGAAATCCACCAGCGTTTCGAGTTTCCCCGGCTTATCGGGCCGGGGCGGCCGCCGATTGATGGGAGCCAGGATGACCACGCGGGCAAAGCGGGCTGAGTCGGACACGGCGTTCAACAATCCTCAAGTTCGACGCGTTTGTAATCGGTGCGAGCGCGGGTGGCGGTGAGAATCGCCCACAGCACGCGGGCGGTTTCTTCCAGCTTGTCGTGGCGATTGACCACCGCATACTGGAATTTGGGCAGCTTTTCCAGCTCTTTGCGGGCGTAGGCGATGCGAATCGCAATCTGTTCATCGGAGTCAGTTTTGCGCTCTTTCAGACGGCTGATCATTTCCTCTTCGGTGGAAGTGGTGAGGAAGACGGTGACGGCTCCTGGCATCTTTTTGGCCATGGTTTCCGCGCCCTGCACGTCCACCCGCATGATGACATCGATGCCTTGTTTCAGGGGCCCGGCGATTTCGCTTTTGGGCACGCCCTTGTAATCGTTGTAAACGATAGCGTATTCGACGAGCTCATCATTTTCGATCATTTCCGCGAAGCGGGTCATGCTCACAAAATGATAGTCGACGCCATCGACCTCGCCTGGACGGGGCGGACGGGTAGTGGCTGTGACGACGCGGTGGAATGTGACGCCCAGTTTTTCCAGGGCGTCCAGGGCCGAGTCTTTTCCCACGCCCGAGGGGCCGGAAAGGATCATCACGACGGGGCGGGGTTCATCGGGCACGCCAAAATGGTTGTATTTTTGATGGGCGAAGGATTCGCTCATAAAGGCTTTCTCCGGGAGAATGAAATTTTCAAGGGGATTGTTTACTGAGTATACTATCAGGAAAAGGACGTGGCGACGAAATCGCCAGCATGATTTTGGAGGCGGCTATGCCAATTTATGAGTATTACTGTTTCGATTGTCGTCGCAAAGTTACGTTATTTTATCGCACATTGAGCGCTGCCGAAGCTGCCACGCCTGTCTGCCCGAAATGCGGCGGCTCGCGACTGCATCGCCTGGTCTCCCGCGTGGCGGTGCTGCATTCGGAGGATGAGCGGCTGGAGCGCCTGGCCGACAGCTCGTTGATTGCGGGCCTGGAAGGGGAGGACCCGCGGGCTGTGGCCCGATTTATGCGGGAGATGAAGCACGAGCTGGGCGATGAGGCCGATGATCCCGAGCTGGATGAGATGATCGGGCGGCTGGAAGCGGGCGAATCGCCCGAAGCCATCGAGGCGAGCCTGGGCGATGGTGCGGGAGAGATTTGATGGGTCTTATTTCCGATAAACTTTAACGCTCAGGGCAGCGCGGTTTCGAAGGCGCCCAGCACATCGCCCGAATTCGCATCGTAGACCCGGAGATGGAGCCGGGCGCCGCTGAAATCGCCCGTCACCGGCAGCCACACGGGATAGATGTCGCCCGGGTTCCAGTGGGTGGTGGGGAAAGCGTAGCCGACGGGGCGCTGATCTAGCGACAAAAGCTGCTGATCATCTTTTTCGATGGCGAGCATGACCTTGATGTCGGGCAGATCGGGTTGATTGGCCCGCCAATAGAGCGACAAGCCCCCGGCCGCGGGCTCCACCCCCACCAATTCCAGGCCTTTCGCGAAGGTCGTTCCCGGCAGGGTGACGGGCGGCTGTTCGGGCGCATGAAAGTCGGGCGGCAGACGATAATGCCGCAATCCCAGAAAGGCGAAGGGCGGCACAGACTGCTCTTCGCCGTAACGCCCGAGCTGGGTGGTGACCACGTGCGCGGGGTCCACCACCTCATCCTGCCACAAAAAGAGCCAGACGCCGCCATACCCGGCCAGGTCTTCATTCAGCGCCCGCGCGCTTTCCTGCCAACCTAACACCTCATTCACATCCAGGATTTCGATATCGGGCAGACGATAGCGGGGCACATGCCATTTCGGAGGCGCGTCCGGGGGCAGGTAGGCGTCGAAGACGGGGTAGGCGTGGCCCGAGACCAGCAGCGCGGCTTCATCCGGCTGCCGGTTTTCGAACATGTAGGCGATGGCCTCGCGCCAGGCGCTTTTGGCGAAGTTGGGGTCGTTGTACCAATTATCCAGGCCCAGGGCGCTGGTCGTGGTCACCAGCAGCAGCGTGGCGATGGCCAATATGCGGGCGGCGGGGCGCAGCCAGGCGGGGCGGGCTTTCAGCCAGCGTTTGGGCTGCCACAGCGCCGCCGATCCCCCGCCGATGAGCAGCGCCCACGCGGGCCAACTGATGAGCAGATAGCGGGGATTGAATTTGGGCGTGCGCCAGGCCAGAAACAGGATGAGGACGGGCGGCAGCAATAGCCAATGCAGGATCAACGCCAGCGGGCGCTGGCTTCCCCGTCGCCGAAGCAGCATCAGCGCAGTGATCCAGAGGATGACAGCCAGTCCGAACCAGGGCAGCCAGGTCCGGGCCGCTTCTTCCCGAAAGACCTCGGTGGCTCCCAGGGTAAAATTGTTGATTGTGTGCATCAGGGCTTCGCCCATCTTCAACACGCCCGGCCAATAGCTGCTATCCACCCGGAAGCGCCGCAGCATGGCGGGCAGCCAGGGCAGATAACCCAGCAGGATGATGGCGTTGGCCAGGGCGAAGCCGCCCAGCGCCCGTTTGTTGCGGCTCTCCCGAATCCAGACATGCGCCCAATAAAGCGCCAGCGCCAGCAGCGCGAAGGCGGCAAAATAATGGGTGTACATCGCGGCCAGGCCCGTCAGCGCATACAGCGCCAGATACAGCACTCTTTTTCCCTCGCTTTGCCCCTGCGTCTCTGCGCCCTGGCGGGAGCTGTTTTCCAGCAGCATCACCATCCACCAGGCCGCCAGTGTCACCAGAAAGATGAGCATGGCGTACATGCGGGCCTCCTGGCTGTAATAGATCATCAGCGGCGAGATGGTGACGACGAAGGCGGTGAGCAGGCCCGCACAATCATTCCACAGCCTGCGGGCCATGATCCCCAGCAGGGGAACCAGCAGCAACCCGAAGGCCGCGGAGAAGAAGCGCATGAGCCAGGCGATATTGCCGGGCCAGGGATGAAAGGGGCGCAGCCAGCCATGCAGCAACAGATAATAAAGCGGCGGCTGAATGTCGCCTGCGGTCCAGCGGGCCAGCTCCGCCACGCCCATCTGCGAGACGCGCGCGGTCACCCCCTCGTCGTACCACAGGCTCTGCACGTCCAGATGGTGCAGGCGCAGAAGGATGGCCAGGAGGACGAGCAGCAGCAGCGTCAGCCGAAAACGCGTCCTCATCGCCTGGCCGCCCCCCACTGCTTACTGATTACTGCATACTGTTTACTGCTTACTGAATACTGCTTACTGATCATCTCGGTTTCGCGAGCGCTCTTTCGAAAAGCCCTGGGGATAGCGTCGGGCCAGTTTCTCGATGTTGTGACGGGCGATGTCTTCCAGGGGGATGTCCAGCGTATCGGCCATCACCGCCAGATACCACAGCACATCGCCCAATTCCTTCTCCAACCCGGCCCGATCCAGCTCGTGGCCGTGGAAAAAGGTTTTTTTGATATGCTCCGCCACTTCGCCCGCCTCGCCATTGAGGCCCAGAGCGGTGTACATCATGGTTTTGTCGAAGTCGCCGTGATTGCCCGCGGTGCGCAGGGCCAGTTTTTGGTACTCGTTAAAGTCAAACATGGGCAAAAGGTTTCATTGAGGTTGAGAGAGACAGATGTCTTTGAGAAGGGCGCAAGGTTGATCGGGGATGGGGGGTGAGGCGACGGTCCAGCTCGCCAGCAGGAATTCATTGCCCGCCAGCTTGCCGTCCGGCCCGAGAATATCCAGCCGCTGGCCCGTGGCGGGGTTGTAAAGTCCCACAAAGAGGCTGACTTCCTGGTCCGGCTGCACCGCGTCGGCCGGGATGAGGAATTCGCGCCAGTCGTTGACCGGCTGCTGTGCGGGCAGCGTCAGGAAAACATGGGGCGGGCCATCTTCCTGGATGATGTTTTTACCTGCGTGGCGCAGATGCACGAAGGGCTGATAGCCTTCGGGGACGCCTTGCTCCCAGCGCAGCCAGAAATCAAGGAGATGGTCGGGCGTCGGCGCGGCGTCGGGCAGCCAGGCGGATAGGGGGATCAGCGCACCGTCGACCGTGCGGAAATCGACGTTTATCCCGCGACCGTCCGGTCGAAGCCGGGCGCCCAGATCGGGCGATAATAAGTCATCCGAAGGCAGAATCTGCATCTGGCTCTTTTCATCCCAGCGATACGCCGCGGCCAGGGCCAGCGTGCCATCTGTGGACTGGATGCTGACGTCCGGAGCGGCGTCACTGGCAGGGAGACGATGGTTGGGCTGGAATGGGTCCGGACCATGCACGACGCTAACGCCCGCGCCCCAGTAGCGGGGGAGATACAGGGGCAGGGTGGTGATGCGAATGCGGTCGCCGGGCTGCCAGCGATCGGGCGGATACCAGATCAGCGCCGGAGGGGTGAGCTGGTCGTAGGTGTAGAGCAGCTTGCCGGGCGGGGTGCGCAGTTCCAGCCAGGGCCGCACCGCGCCAGGCTGATAATCCGATCCCACCAGCCATTCTGTCATCACCCGGGCCTGTCGCCAGCGAGGCCAGGCGTTGGCGGTGATGGCGGCGAAGGTGAGGGGATAAGATTGCGCCAGGGCCTGCGGATCGCCAGGCGTGCGGACGAAATCGTAGAAAGCGTCGGGAATGGCCTTGGTCGTCGCTTCGCGACGCAGCAGCAGATAGCCATCCGCCGCATCGACGACGCCCCAGTCGTCCGCCAACATGGCCTGCACCTGATCGTGCAGGTCTCCGGGAGCCATGTCCGTATCGCCGGTGACGTCCAGCAGCGCCCATTGGG
>WGCR01000464.1 GCA_015493675.1 Anaerolineae bacterium | reverse complement strand
TCATCGTCGTTTTCATCGATTTTCTTTGACAACCAATATGCCCGTTCGACATATCGCTGCGCCAGTGCTGCTGCTCCTGGCGATTCTGGCGCTGGCCGCGTGCCGTCCGCCGACGTTGCCCGCCACCCCGGCGGCCTCAGCCCCGCAACCGGCCAAAGAGCTGGTGTTGGCCACCACCACCAGCACCTACGACAGCGGTCTGCTGGACGCCATCCTCCCCGATTTCGAGCAGAAAACCGGCATCAAGGTGGATGTGGTGGCTGTGGGCACGGGTCAGGCCCTGAAGCTG
Organism: Anaerolineae bacterium; assembly: GCA_015493675.1. GTDB lineage: Bacteria > Chloroflexota > Anaerolineae > J102 > J102 > M2005. The sequence goes on along the minus strand of WGCR01000464.1, from coordinate 9,521 downwards.
GGGCAATCCAAAGACGCGGATGTGCTGCTGGTGCACGCCAAGAGCCGCGAAGAGCAGTTCGTGGCAGATGGTTACGCGCCTTTTCGCAAGGACGTGATGTACAACGATTTCGTCATCCTGGGCCCGAGCGCTGATCCAGCGGGAATCAAGGGCATGACCAGCGCCGCAGATGCGTTCAGGAAGATCGCCGACGCCCGGGCGACATTCGTCTCCCGCGGTGACAATTCTGGCACCCACATGAAGGAGATGGCCATCTGGCAGGCGGCGGGCGTGGAGCCCGCGGGCGATTGGTATGAGAGCGCTGGCCAGGGCATGGGCGCGGTGCTGACCATGGCCAATGAGCAGCAAGCCTACACCCTCAGCGATCGCGCCACCTACCTTTCCCGCCGGGATGGCCTGGACCTGGACATCCTGGTCGAGGGCGATCCCATGCTCTTCAACCAGTACGGCGTGCTGCCCATCGCCCAGGATGAGGCGCATCAGGACAAATTCGCCGCGGCCATGGCCTTTGTCGATTGGATCACCAGCCCCGAAACCCAGCAGCTCATCGCCGAATTCGGCAAAGAACAATACGGTCAGCAGCTCTTTCACCCCAATGCATCGCAGTAAAACTGTCGCTTTTGTTCATGAGCGCCTTTCTCGAAGGCTTTTTGCAAGCCATCCAACTCATCGCCAGCTTTGATCCCGATCTGATGGAGATTGTGCGGCTGTCGTTGCTGGTCAGCGGCTCGGCGCTGGTCATCAGTGCGGCGCTGGGGCTGCCTGCGGGTATCGCCCTGGGCCTGAAAGACTTTCGGGGAAAACGGCTGCTGGTGGCGCTGGTCTACACCGGCATGGGCCTGCCGCCCGTGGTGGTGGGCCTCACCATCTACATCCTACTCTCTCGCCAGGGCCCGCTGGGCGAATTGGGGTGGCTGTTCACGCCCCGGGCCATGGTCATCACCCAGACCATCCTCGCCCTGCCCCTGATCATCGGCTTCACCATGACCGCCATCGCCGCGGCGCCGCCCGCGTTGTCGCTGCAATTGCGCTCACTGGGAGCCACCCAGCGGCAGATCGTCTTCACCCTGCTGTATGAGGCCCGTGCGGGCGTGCTGGCCGCGCTCATCGCCGGTTTCGGAGCCATCATCTCCGAAGTCGGGTCGGTGATGATCGTGGGCGGCAACATCGAGCACAAGACCCGGGTGCTCACCACCTCCATCGTGCTGGAAACCCGCCGCGGGAATTTCGCCCTGGCCATCGCCCTGGGCGTCATCCTGCTGGCCATCACCTTTTCCGCCAACTGGCTGCTTCTGCACTTGCAGGGCCGCCTGGATCCCCGCCAGTGATCTCACGCAAAGACGCAGAGCCGCAAAGAGTAAAAGAGGCAAAAAAAGCACTTGGCGTCTTGGCGGCTTTGCGTGAGACATCTTTCTGATCATGTTTTTCTCCGACGACATCCTCCGCCTCGAAGCCATCGAGCACCGCTACGGCGCTCGCGTGGTGCTGCGCGTGCCCGAGCTGGCCATCCGCCCCGGCGAGATTTTCGCGGTGGTCGGGCCTTCGGGCGCGGGCAAGAGCACCCTGCTGCGGCTGATGAATTTTTTGGAGAAGCCGACCCGGGGGCGGGTGATCTATCATGGGCGGGCCTGGACGCCCGGCTCGCTGCCCATCGCGTTGCGCCGCAAGATGACCACGGTGTTCCAGCAGCCGCTGCTGCTCAATGCGTCGGTGGCGCGCAATGTGGCGTATGGGCTGCGGGTGCGCGGGGCCCGCAACGGCAAGTCCGACATCCGGCAGGCGTTGGAGGAGGTGCGGCTGGCGCATCTGGCCGAGCAATCGGCCCAGACCCTCAGCGGCGGCGAGGCCCAACGCGTCTCATTGGCCCGGGCGCTGGTGCTGAACCCGGAACTACTGTTTCTGGACGAACCCACGGCCAATCTGGACCCAGGCAACGTCAAGCTCATCGAGGAGATCGTGCGCCGGGCGAACCAGGAGCGCGGGGCCACCGTGGTGCTGGTGACGCACAACGTGTGGCAGGCCCGGCGTCTGGCTCACCGCGTGGCCCTGCTCTACGAGGGAGAGATCATCGAGACCGCCCCCACCCGCGACTTCTTCGAGCATCCACAAGACCCCCGCACCCGGGCCTTTCTCAGCGGCGATCTGGTATACTGATAGGAGATAGAACGCAGATAACGCAGAAAAAGCTGATTTTCGCGGATGTAAAAAACAGGAAGATAAGCTAGCGCCTCAGGCGAATTCAATAATCAATACCCAATATCCAATACCAAAATACCCAATGACCCAACTAACCCATCTCGATGAAAGCGGCGCCGCCAAAATGGTGGATGTCAGCGACAAGCCCATCACCCATCGCACGGCCATCGCCGAGGCCCGGGTGGTGATGCAACCGGCAACCCTGGCCGCCATCAAGGCCGGCAATGTAAAGAAAGGGGATGTGCTGGGCGCGGCCCGCGTCGCGGGCATCATGGCCGCCAAGCGCACCCACGAGCTCATCCCCATGTGTCATCCCCTGCTGCTCACCAAAATCTCTGTGGATTTCGAGTACATCAACGAGGGCGTGCACATCCGCACGCTGGTGAAGACCCAGGGCCAGACGGGCGTGGAGATGGAGGCGTTGACCGCGGCCTCGGTGGCGGCGCTGACCATTTACGACATGGCCAAGGCGCTGGAAAAGACCATGCGCATCGAAGGCGTGCGTTTGCTGCACAAGAGCGGCGGCAAGAGCGGCGAATTCAATGTCGATGATTGATGGATCAATGACCAAAGAGTGAGCGGACGTCGAGCTGCGGCAATCCTCCCTCATCAATCATTGGTACTATCGAAAAACCTTCACCACGGAGGCACAGAGCGCACGGAGGAAGAAAAAGGTGAGATTTGGAGATGTTTTTCTCCGTGAACTACCACTTTTTTCTCCGTGACCTCCGTGTCTCCGTGGTGAAATGTCCTTTTTGAAGTGGAGTTATCATTCCATCTTCTTCCACACCACACACCGGAGTTGTTTCAATGAAAGTCAATGTCCGTCTTTTCGCATCCCTGCGCGAGATTTTCAAATCCCCTTATCTGGAAGTCGAAATGCCCGAAGGCGCAACCGTCGCCGATCTGGTGGAGGTCATCCGGGAAGAGGCCCCGCATTTGGGTCGCGGCGGCCGCTTCCATGTCACCATCAACAAGGATTTCGTGGAGCAGGACGCAGCGCTGCACGATGGCGACGAGGTGGCCATCTTTCCGCCCGTGGGGGGCGGCCAGGAGACGAAGAAATTTCGCGTCACCACCGAGCCGCTGTCGCTGGATGCTGTCGCGGGCCTGGTGACTGCGCCCGAGGTGGGCGGCGTCGCCCTGTTCTCGGGCACGGTGCGAGGCGTCACGGGCGATATCGACACCGAATATCTGGAGTATGAAGCCTACACCGAGATGGCCGAAGCCAAGCTGGCCGAGATCGGCGCAGAGGTGCAGCAAAAATGGCCCCTGGTGCTGGATGTGGCCATCATGCACCGCGTCGGGCGGCTGGAGGTAGGCGAGTCAGCGGTGGTTATCGCCGTGGCCGCGGGCCATCGGGACGGTATCTTCGACGCCTGCGCCTACGCCATCGACCGCATCAAGCACATCGCGCCCATCTGGAAAAAAGAAGTCACGCCCTCGGGCGATTTCTGGGTGGAAGGCCCGGTGGATGAGACCAGCCCGCCGGTCATCGAAGTGTAGGGGCGTCATACAGCGTTTGGAAAACAGAAAGACACTGCCGAGGTCGCTGGCCCCAAGCGTCATCTTTTGCCATGAAGACACGAAGGAAACGAAGACACGAAGACATTCAAAAAAGATTTTATCCGTGTTTCCTCGTATCCGTGGCGAGTGAACAGGGTTACGTTAGCAGTTACAACAGAAAGCCGGTGGGACATCCGAATCGGGCGTCCACCGGCTTTTTTGCGTGATTATGCTGCGTCCAAACACGCCATTGTGTTGGCCGCAGCAACGCCAAGTATGATCTCGGCGGCACAAGCTTAGCTTTTTTGGGAAAATTTGTCAAACCTGAGTAGATAAGGGATATTGGATGAATCTATCTGGGAGAGGGACTAACATAACCGGCAGATCCTGGCTCTTTTGGATTTCAGGGGATTAACTGCCTTTTGACCTCCGGGAGAGGTGGCCAGGTAGTTTTTGGCTTGGCCAGGCGGTTTTCAGCCACCTCCAGGAGGTCTGGAGCTTCCCTTCACTCCTATTGAGCCAAGATTCTTCCCGTCGATCGGATTGATGCAGTCATTTATGTGAGATAAAAACCCAACTTAACCTTTATTGACGAAGATATTACTTTGTTTGTATAATCAAGATGGCGACAAAGTAGTTGCCGATTGAGACGAAAGCTGCCAATTCTAAACTTGCTTCTCTCGCAATCCATAAGGGGCAATGTCCCGCCAAAAGTTGTCCTTTCTCTCTCCACAACTTTATTCAAGGAGCTGCTACAATGGAAAAACCCTGGCTGCAATCTTATGACAATGGGGTCCCAGCCTCAATTGATTATCCGGAGGTGGACTTGTGGACGCTGTTAAGCGATTCCATCAAGAATTATCCGAACCAGGTGGCCGTGCGGATGATTCTGAAATACTTGCCTCTGGGATTCAAATTAGGCGCCAGGTTGACTTACAAGGAATTGGAAGACAAAGTCAATCGACTGGCGACGGCAATGGCGGGAATGGGCATCAAAAAGGGAGACAGGGTGGCGATACAAATGCCAAACTCGCCCGGCACGGTCATCGCATTTTTGGCAACGGTGCGGTTGGGGGCCATTGTTGTCAATACAAACCCGATCTACACCGCACGGGAAATGCACCATCAATTCACCGATTCTGGAGCAAAGGCTGTTGTCATCTGGAACAACCTCTTCCCCAAACTGCAAGAAATCCAGAAAGATACGGATATTGAAAAAGTCATCATCTGCCATCTGAATGACTTCATGAATCCGATTTATTCGTATCTGCTCAAGAGTACGCTGCAAAAATCTGGCGACTGGGTGGATGTGCCCGAAGGAGATGGGGTCTATTGGATGAAAACCCTCATCGCCAACAATCCTCCGAACCCGCCCAGCGTTGCCATCGACACAGACGAAGTGGCTTTGTTCCAATACACCGGCGGCACGACTGGCACGCCCAAGGCCGCCATGCTCAGTCATCGCAACCTGATTGCCAACATCATGCAGATCGACGCCTGGGTAAATGATATGGCCCACGGCAAAGAAGTCTTCATGGGGGCCATCCCCTTCTTCCATGTCTTTGGCATGACAGTGGGAATGCTGGAAAGCCTTTACGTGGGCGGCAAGCTGATGGTGATGCCCGATCCGCGTGACATCGAAATGTTGATGAAAATTATCGAAGAGGAAGGGATTAGCCTGTTCCCCGGCGTGCCCACGTTGTACATCGCCATCATCAATCACAAAAATGTCAAGAATTACAATCTTCATTCTGTGAAGGTCTGCATTTCGGGCGGAGCGCCTTTGCCCATAGAAGTGCAGCGTAAATTTGAAGAGATCACCGGCGGCAAGTTGCGTGAAGGCTACGGCCTGACCGAGGCGGCCCCGGTCACTCACGCCAATCCTATTTACGGTCGATCCAAAACTGGTTCCATCGGCATCCCCTTCCCCGACGTCGAAGCCCGTATCGTTTCATTGGATCCGGATGAAAATGGCGTCTTGAAGGTGCTGGGCATCGATGAAGAGGGTGAGTTGGTCATTCAGGCGCCGCAGGTGATGGTGGGCTACTGGAATCGCCCGGATGAAACCAAGAATGTCAAGGATGAAGAGGGCTTCCTCTACACCGGTGACATCGCAAAAATGGACGAGGACGGCTATTTTTACATCGTCGACCGCAAGAAAGACCTGATCATCGCCTCTGGCTACAACATCGTGCCGCGCGAGGTGGAAGAGGCGCTCTATGAAAATCCCAAGGTGCAGGAAGCGGTTGTCGTAGGCGTGCCGCATCCACGTCGCGGTGAGACCGTGAAGGCATTCCTTGTTCTCAAACCGGGCGAAACGGCCACCGAAAAAGAAATCATCGATTTCTGCAAGGAACGGCTGGCCCCTTACAAAGTGCCCAAGATGGTCGAATTCCGCACCGAACTGCCCAAGTCGGCGGTGGGTAAGCTCCTACGTCGGGCGCTGGTGGAGGAGGAGAAAGCCAAGATCGCCGCCGCACAAGACGATGACTGAAGCGCCAAAAGCATAGATACACGTCAACCACTCCCTATAACCTCAAAAACCCTCTCCGACAGTGTGTTATCGGAGGGGGCTTTTTTTGTTGAAAAAGGCGATTGTCACTTTTTTGGCAACTACTAAGGTCTCATCACCACTTTTTGCCACGAAGACACGAAGAAAGGCGAAGGCGCGAAGTATTTTTCTTTGACTCCACTGAAAAAGGTTATTTCACCACGGAGACACGGAGGACACGGAGAAAATAGCAGCAGTTCACAGAGAAATTTCTCTCCAAACCTCGCCTTTTTCTTCCTCCGTGAACTCTGTGCCTCCGTGTTGAAGGTTTTTTCAGTATAGCCTTCTTTATTTTTCCCTTCGCGCCTTCGAAAAACTTCGAGCCTTCGTGGCTTTTTGAGGCTTAAAGTCGAGTACGTTAGCAGTTACCTTTTTTGTCTCTTTTGGATTTCAGGGCGCGTTGGCCGCGCCAAACCCGCCGGATTGCGAATTCGGCCGGATATGGACGGCTCACAGGGCGGATTGCGAATCCGCCCGACATCTCCCCCTTGAAATCTGTTGAGCTGCATTTTTTGAACTTACGACTTGCTCCCCCCGCAAAGCGGAGGCGCCGAGGGGCGTGGGGTCGCCGATGCTTTATCCCTGAACGAAGGGGAAAAACAACTGCGGCTGCACCTGCGGTTCGATGCGCCCGCGGATGACGACAGGCGTTTCAGTCAACGTCAGGGTGACGACGCCGTCCACCGGGACAAGCGTCTGCACATCCGGGCTGGTCTGGCCCGGTTGCGTGGGCGTAGTGAACATCAGTAATTGGGCGTCGGGCGTGCGCAGCGAAATCGTAAGCGAAGCAGGCGCATCGTCCGGGCCCTGAGCTACGCCATCATCGTACCAGAGCGCATACACAGACTGCCCCTCTACACCGAAGGCATAGGCATACACGCCATTGGCAAATCCCGGCATCCGCAACACATCTCCGTAGCCTCCCAATTGTCCTTGAGCCATGGCCAATGCGTAGACCACCGGATGTTTTTCAGGCGGGCCGTCGCCCGCTTCCCCCAACATCCCCTGAAACGCCAGATCGCGTAATCCAAAACTGGGGTTCTGATAACCAGGCCGATCCTGTTCATATCCCATCACCACCGCACTGAAACCATTGGCCGCGGCCATCACCCACTTTTTGAAGGCCAGCCGGGCCTGTTCCGCCCGATACCAGCGCAAAACCGCATCATGATCAGGCGCGGTAACGTCCTTCAGACTCTCCCACAAAGCCTCGCCAGTTCCCGGAAAGAGAGGATTCACCGAAACGATGGTGGGATCAGCAGTGAGTGCGGGCGCTGTGGTCGCCCCGGTCAGCCAGACGGGCTTGTCTTCTCCGGCCACAGTGGCTGTCCAATCGGCCAAGGTGGCCAGGCCCGAATAATCGCCCATGCTGTGCACTGCAACGATGTCATAGGCGTCGGCAGCCGCCAGACTCTGCTGGAATGCAGTGATGGCTCCGCAGACATCAGGACTGATGTGGGTGACGATATCCTCCAAATCCGTCGCCGAGGGCCAGCGATCCAGCATATCGGCAGCCGCCGAGCCCGCCAGGATGACGCGGGCCTCGGGTGATGCCGCCCGAACGCCGCCGGCGGCAGCTCGCAACAAGGTCACATAATCAGATGCCGTCGTCTCTGGCGATGCGCCCTGCCACCACACGCCGGTCGTGGCGTCAGTTTCGATCTGAAAAAAGCGCACCGGATCAGGATGCCCGTTACCATTCACATCCACCAGGCCCGGAAAATCATCCACGCCATCCGCGTCATAACGCTCCACCACCGCCTGCACCCAGGCCGCATAATCATCCAGATACTCCGATTTTGGCGGCGTAGAAGCCGAGACCGCGGCCTGCCCGCCCTGCGGCCCAAAACTGCGCGCCCAGGGATTCCACGCCCGCAACACCATCACCAGCTCAAATCCGGCTTGCTGATACGCAGCCACCCGCGTATCCAGCGCCGATGAGGGACTGTCCCACACATAGACGTGACTGCCGTTCTGGGGCGCATTGGGCTCGATGTAGCCCCAGCGCACATCATCCAGCACGGCAAGCGAAGCTTGCGATGCACGCAGGCCCTCGGGCAGATCATTGGTGAAGCGCGGACTGGCGTCGATAACGCCCAGGCGCACCGGGCCTCCCGCCAGCTTTCGCCCGGCAGGATAGCGAATAGCTGTCTGATCACAGGCCGGTGCGGGCACAGAGCAGGCTGCAAGAATCATACCAATGATCGGAAGAACAAAAAGGAAAAATATCTTCTGTCGGCGTGGTTTCATGGGGATTCATCCGGGATGAGTGGGGCCCGTCAGGAGTTGCTCGCGAGGGCAGAAATGGGTGCTGCGTCCGCCCACCACGATACGCTGAATCGGGGCGCCGCAGGTTGGGCAGGGCTCACCGGTGCGGCGAAAGACCTGTAAACTGTTCTGAAAGGAGCCTATCGAGCCGTCGGGGCGGCGATAGTCCTGCAAGGTGGTTCCCATTTCGGCCAGGGCCTGGACCAAAACAGCTTTGACAGCCCCGACCAGCCCCTCGATCTCCGTCCGCGTCAGTGAGCCGCACGCACGCAGGGGATGAATTCGGGCCCGAAACAGAGATTCATCCGCGTAGATATTGCCGATGCCGGCCACCATGCGCTGATCCAGCAGCAAAGATTTGATAGGAGCCGTGCGCCGGGCCAGTTTTCGCATCAGATAATCGGCGTCGAAGGCGTTGCTCAGAGGCTCGGGCCCGAGCTTGCCAATCACCTCGTCGGGCGATTCCACCAGATACACCCGCCCAAACTTGCGTTGATCCTCAAATCGCCAGTCGCGGCCATCGAGCAGGTGAAAGAGGAGGCGGTCGTGGGGGCGCAGCGGCTGGGACGCGTCCACCACCCGCACCTTGCCAGTCATACGCAGATGCATGATCATCCAACGGTCATCATCCAGCCTGAAGAGCATATATTTGCCCCGGCGATTCACTTCCACCACGCGTCGTCCCTGCATCCAGGCCGCAAAAAGCATGCGCTCAGGCCGATCAATGACCGGCGGCCACAGGGCGGTCACCGAATGGATTTCCCGGTCGAGGATGAGCGGGGCCAGGGCGTCGAGAATGGTTTGGACTTCGGGCAATTCAGGCATGAAAGTGAATTTGGCTCAACAGGGATTCAGGGGGGCTCCCGACAAGCTGGAGGGCGGCCTGCGCAGCTCAACCGAAAATGGACACACCCAAATCCAAAAGTGATAAACAGATAAAATCAAAACAATCTGCGAAAATCTGTGTGCATCAGATGTGTCTGCGTTCTATTTTTGTCAT
>WGCR01000463.1 GCA_015493675.1 Anaerolineae bacterium | reverse complement strand
TCCCAGCAGAGTGCGGATACGATCCACCAGATAAGTCAATGTATCCCGATGCTCGGTGAAGATGACCAGTTTACGGCGCTGTCCCGAAGCATCGAACATGGCCTCTTCATCCTGCAACAGGCGGGAAAGCTCCTCCCATTTGCGGTCCTGGCCGCTGTTACGCACGATGCGGGCCAGTTCCTCCAGCCCCTTCAGCGTTCTGATCTCCGCCTCCAATTCCTCCACCGTCAGGGCTGCGGTGGCCTGATCCAGCACTTCCTCTTCCAGTCCTTCCAACTCCTCGGCGGTCAATTCATCCTGCAGATCATCCACATCCTCCTCGCTCCAATCCACATAGGCCGACAGCACATCATCGCCCACACTCAGCCCGCGCGAGATCAATTGCATCTCTCGCAGACGACTTTCCAGTCGCTCCCGGCGTCGTTTCAGCGATTGATAGATGGCCTCGGGCGAGGAAGCCAGGCGTCGTTGCAGGATGGTGAGAGCAAAGCCCACGGTGCCCTTGCGACCGCCATTTTGCAGCCGCTCCGCCCGATTGAATTCCTCCCGCACATAATCAGTCACAGACTTGTACAGTTTCGCTTCCAAATCGGAGAGCTTGTAGGGGACGGTGTAGGCGCGGCGTTCGGGGAACAAGGGTCTGCCATCGAACTTGAGCAGCTGCTCCTTGACCATACGCCGCATCAAATCCCGTACATCGGTGCTGTACCCCTCCCGATATTTCCCCTCGAACCGGTCCGGGTCCAGCAGCCCCATGAAAAGCTGGAAATCGGTCTCCTTGCCGTTGTGCGGGGTGGCGGTCATCAGCAAGAAATGCCGGGTCAGGCCCGAGAGCTTCTGTCCCAGCCGATAACGTTTGGTGTATTTCACCTCGTTGCCGTAGTAGCTGGCCGACATCTTATGGGCCTCGTCCACCACCACCAGGTCCCAATCGGTGAGAGCCAACTTCGCCTGCAGGTTCTCGTCCCGGGCCAGTTTGTCCAGCCGGGCGATGACCAGGGACATCTCGGCCAGGGCGTTGCCGGTGCGGGCCGCTTCGATGCGGTCGTTGGTGAGGATTTCAAAGGGAAGTTGAAAGCGCTGCCACAGCTCATCCTGCCATTGCTCCGCCAAGCCACCAGGACACACCACCAGGCAACGCTGCACATCCCCGCGGATCATCAATTCCTTGATGTACAACCCGGCCATGATGGTCTTGCCGGCGCCAGGGTCATCGGCCAGCAAAAAGCGCAGGGGCTGGCGAGGAAGCATTTTCTCATACACCGCGGTGATCTGATGGGGCAGCGGATCGATCATCGAGGTGTGCACGGCCAGGAAGGGATCGAAAAGATAGCCCAACTGGATGCGTCGGGCCTCTGAAGCCAGCTTCATCAGCCCGCCATCCACATCCGCACGCCAGGGCTCACCCGACGCGGCCAGCTCCAGACGGGCCTCATCATCCCGAAACAGCAGTTCATTCCCGGCTGCGCCGCGGGCGTCCTTGTACGTCACTTCCACCGCATCATTCCCATGCCAGGTGACGTCGATGATGGTCACGGGTTCATGGGGCAGAATGCCTGTGACTTCGGCATTGCGTTTCAACGCTTCGAGTTTCATGGACCTTCCCCCCTATGCAGAGGCGCGGCGCAATCCATGAGAGAATGGACATCGCACCGACAGAGAATTCGCATGACCGAATGATACCAATCGGTTCAATGTATGTCAATTTGGGTTAATCAGGCACAGTTCCTCCCATGCGACATGACCGCCGCCTCTTCCATCAATATCGCCAGTCCACCGAGGCCAGTCCACCTCCACTATGGCCCGAGGCCCCAGTCCACCCCCTCAGTCCACCGGGCCGGGCCAGAAAAGGGCGGATGGCGGGGTGCGGCGAACGGTCAGGGTGAGGCCTTACGCGGCAAATCAAGGCCGTACAGTGCGGCAGACGTGCACGCCTCGGGCGCGACGAACCTTGCTATCAGGCCGCCAGCGCCGTCACGCCAAGGCAAGGTGAGAGCGCATCTCACCCAGCCATGACTGGCTGCATCACGCGCCCACAGGCCCGCCAGGCCCGCCCCGCATGGCGCTGGCCGTCAGGCCGCAGCCAGTCGCCGGGGCGTGGCCATCGGGCCACGAGGCTGCCAGGCCGTCCCCAGGGCCGGGGCCGAAAGGCCCGAGGCCCGTCACGATCTCGTTTGCAACCAGCTCTTTTCGCCGTAGGTCGCCACATACCGGTCGATAAGCTTGTACGCCAGCCGTCCGCCCATGCGAGTGACATCACTCGCCACCTGGAAGGTAATACTGGTGGCCTCCAGCACGG
>WGCR01000462.1 GCA_015493675.1 Anaerolineae bacterium | reverse complement strand
GGGGAGAACGGGTGTGGAAGAAGCGCTGGTCGCTGCCATGCAGGGAGCGGCCAGCGTAGCGGGGGTTCATACAAACAGGGCGGCGGCGGTTGTGTGGGCGCTGGCAGGCGTCGGCAGGCCAGAAGAGGCCCGGACAATGCGAACCTTGCAAGCCAACCTCCTGCCGAATACGCCAGGCATGGTGGTGACGGACGCCCTGGCGGCTTTGGTGGGCGGCGCGGGCGCTCGTTATGGGGTGGTGGTCATTGCCGGCACAGGCATGATCGCTTATGGCGAGGATGACGCGGACGCGTCCGCCAGAGCAGGGGGATGGGGACATCTGCTGGACGGCGGCAGCGGCTACGCCATCGCCATGCACGCGTTGCAAGCCATCGCCCGGGCGGAAGATGGCGGGGAGCTGCCGACGCGTCTTTCCGAACGAATCCGGGATGCGCTGGGCCTGCCGTCATCCCAAAACCTGATTCACTGGCTCTATGCGCCCGAACGCAAGGTCTCTGAGATCGCGGGGTTGGCTCCGCTGGCGCTGGACGCGGCCCAGGCTGGTGATCTCATCGCCACAGACATCGCGGTGGAGGCGGCGGAGGCCCTGGCCGCGAGCGTCGAGGCGGTGACTCGACGCCTGAACCTACACGAAAGGCCACCATTCCCACTGGTGTTGGCGGGCGGGTTGCTGACAGGCAACGAGTTTTTCAGAACGATCGTCAAACAATCCATTCATACCCGCGTGCCTGCTGCGCGGCCACAGCTTCCCCGCTACGACGCGGCGACGGGGGCGGGGCTGCTGGCGCTGGAGATGCTGGGACATCCGCTGGCATCTTTCGATGAGGCGTCAGGTTCGAAAGATGGCGCCTGGGCATCGGAGCGGCGCAACATCCTCACAAATGATCTGGACACTCGTACGACGCTGGAGCTGGCGGGTTTGATGCACATCGAAGACAAACGAGCGGTGGCTGCAATCCGACCCAATCTGCCTGCCATTGCAGAGACCATCGACGCCATCGCAGCCCGCATGAAAAAGGGGGGACGGCTGATTTATGTGGGGGCGGGCACGTCGGGGCGATTGGGCGTGCTGGACGCGTCGGAATGCCCCCCCACCTTCAACACCGATCCCGACCAGGTGGCAGGCGTCATTGCTGGCGGTCGCCGGGCGCTGACCGAGGCGGTGGAGGAGGCGGAGGATAATCCCGAGGATGGCGCCCGGGCCATGCAGGAGCTGGCCATCGGCCCCCAAGATAGCGTGGTGGGCATCGCGGCCAGCGGTCGCACGCCTTTTGTCATGGGCGCGCTGGCCGAGGCGCGACGTCGCGACGCGCTCACGGTGGCGCTTATCTGCAATCTGCCTGCGCCCATGGCCGAGATAGCTGATTATGTCCTGGCTCCCCTGGTGGGCCCTGAGGTCATCACCGGTTCCACCCGGCTGAAGGCGGGCACGGCCCAGAAACTGATCCTAAATATGCTCAGCACCGGGGTGATGGTGCGGTTGGGGAAGACTTATGGGAATTTGATGGTGGACGTGCAGCAGCTCAACGCCAAGCTGCAGGTGCGGGCGCGACGCATCGTGGCCCAGGCATGCGGCATCACGGAAGAGACCGCTGCAGCAGCGCTTCGACAGAGCAACGGCGATGTGAAAATCGCCATTGTAAGCACTTTGCTGGATTGTTCACCTGCCGAGGCGCAGCAACGATTACAGCATTCGGATGGGAATGTCCGATTGGCCATTGATAAAAGTCTGCGCATTGCCAATGGCAATTAGAGTTTGTTCAATCTAATTCCGTCATTGTCCAAACGACGCCGCTGCCCGGAAGGACGCCGTTTACAATAGCAGGGCATCGCCATCGTTCATTTCACATTGCAACGCCCGAGCCCGCCCGCGCAACTCGCCCGCAGACCAGACCCCGCTCGACGCGGTGGGCGACGCAGCCGCGTTGGTCGGCCACATCCTGACCGCTGCCCGCTTCCAGGGGGAGCCCATTTGCCCCAGGCGCCTGGGGCCGGGCGTGAGATTGCAGTCGGATGAGCGGGCCGTGGCCGTGCGGGTGAAGGGAGAACGGAGAACAGGGAACGGGGCCAGGCGGGCCGTGTATCGTTCGGGCGGGATGGCAGTTCCACCTTATCCTGTTCATCATAAGCCAACCATATCCTGAGCAAATTGTTAAAGTGCTGCTTTTATTTTTTGCAGTTTTTCGGCTGTCAGGCCGTCAATTACACAAAAGTTGCGCTAGCTCATTCATCATTAGTGTCATAATCGGCCCGCAAACAACATATACTAAGTAGGCTATTCCTTTGCGTTTCGCGACTTTACACATTCTGGCAATTTGTCTGCTATACTTTGACGCACCTCCCTCTCTTCTCATACGTCAAAAGTATAGCCGATGAAATTCGATTCGCTCTGGCCGCCCCCATTTCCTTTTCCGCCAACGCCCCCGCAGACATGGTCTCCCGCTGCAAAGCGCTATCTGACAGATCTGATCCGCTGGCGATTGGAACAAGGCATTGGCTACAATGACATTTCTGAACGCGATGTCATCATGCTAATCCGTAAGGTGGCGACGCCCAAGGCAGTGAAACGTTTCTATCACGTCCGAAAGTACGAGCAAGAAACATATGATAGAAAAATCACGTATATAGAATGGCTGGATCGCGTGCTCACTGGTTATGCGTCTTTTGCAGAAACGCTTGACCGGAAGGAACTGACGCCCGAAGGCGAACGCTATCTGATCACGCAAACGCTTGACGGAATCATCCTCCGCACCTATTTCAAACAATATAAACGCTATCCCAACGAAGATCATCGCCAGGATCTCGTCGCCAATCTTTTTCTCGCCATTGTCGAAAATTACTTCTATGATACAGAATTCGAACCATGGCTGTGGAAGACGGCCCGCAACATCATCCTCAGCGATGGCCGCAATGCCGCCTCTTCCAACCTGGATGCTGAACTTGATATAGAGATAGCCCCCGGCGCGGACTCGGGCGACGATTGGCTGGATTTGCAAATACAACGTGAGGCCATCCTCAGCGCCATTCGCAAGATTCCCAATCGTCGCTACCGGATCATTTTGCTGCTCATTTATCTATATGATTTGGATAACAGAGAACTAGCGACATTCTTCGGTATAACCGTTCCCCAAGTCACGACCTGGAAAAGTCGCGCTCGCAAAGCATTGCGAGAACACTACACGCCACCTCACCAGGAATAACAGGTGACAACTACGCCCACAAAAAATACTCAGACCAACGCCATGGCTGACAAAAATTATTTCGACGAGCAAACGCTCGATTTATTAGAGCAAAAACTGTGGCGCCTCATTGAAAATCGCGCTTTCAATGACGAAACCCTTCCGCCACATATCTCCACATTGATTGATTCTAACGCCTGTGAGGAGTACAGCGCAGCGCTGGACGCCTACGCATGGGACAGGGCGCATGAGGAGTCAGGCGCCTGGAAAAATCATCCACTGCTTGACCATCTGGCTCATTGCATTGCCTGTCAACAACGTCTCCAGGAGATGATTGTATTCTACACCAAAGCGCCTCACATCAGACGCCGCACGGAACAGGATATCGATATCACCCTGCTTTACAAACAGCTTCCGCAGAAAAATGATCTAGACGTCCGCAGCATAGCGGATCCGAACAGGCCCGTTTTGCTGGACGCAGGCATCCTGGAACACCCGCCCGGGTGGTATTATTCGTTGGAGCAAACACGTCAGGCCGAAGATAGCCCGAACGGCTTTCTGTTATCACTCGTCAATCCTGCGGGCGATGCAGCCAACATCTCGGTGAGAATGGTGCTGTTGGGGCGCATTCTGCACGGGACAACCGATGGAAGCGGCCAGATATTCTTTGATGGCCTTGAGCTGCCAATGCTGGAACATCCTCTGATTCCGGCCATCACCCTTCACCTGAGCTTCCCAGCTTAATCCTCCGGGCCATGCTTCGCCACATTCTGCCCGATTCCACAAACCCTGAAATCATCGCCTTGGATGCAGCCCTGCGCCGGGGCGATTTACTTATCGCCCGGAAGCGCCTAACGCTTCTGCAAACAGCGGGATTTTCTCCAACGCTGGGGCTGCGTCTGGGGCTTTGTGATTATCTAACAAACGATTATACTGCCGCAAAAGAGACTGTCGCCCGTCTGGCGCAGGCGGATGAGCGATTTCAGCCGTACATCCGCTTTCTTTCTGCTCTGATTGCTATTGATTTAGGCCAGGCGGATGTGGCGCGACCATTGCTCCGGAGCCTGGGCGCCGACTGGGCCGCTCATCCCGACAAGCGTCGCGCTGTCCTCCTGGCGGAGGCTATCCTGGCGCTATACATGGGGTGGTACGACGAAGCAGCGCAGCATCTTGAGGGGATGGCCAGGCGGCAAGCGAATCAGGCATTGTTGTGGCAGCGCCTGGAGGCGCAGAGAATCCAGGGGGTTCTTGCGTATCGGCTGACCGATTATCTGACAGCGGAGCAGCTTTTATTGGAGGCCCGGTCGGGATTCGAGCGCATCGGCGATCGCTATGAAGTCGCCCGTAGCGACAACGCCCTGGCCGATGTATTTCGTCGTCTGGATGACTATCCACAGGCGTTGCAATATGCGCTGAATGCCATTGCCTATTTCCAGAAGCAAGAAGCTGTGATCCCCCTGGCCCGCTGTCGTAATGTCCTGGGCAGCATCCAGCATTACTTCAATCAACCCAAAGAGGCGCTGAAGAATTACCAATTTGCGTTAGAGCATTTCAAAATCGCCGGATTATTCAAAAATCAGGCCTGGGCGCAACACAATATCGGATTGATCTATCGCCAGATGGGACAATTCAAACGGGCGTTGCAAGCCTATCTTGAGGCGCAAAGCCTGGCCTCAGCCTCATCTTACCCCAATCTGAACGCCTATCTGGAAAGGAGCATGGCCGATCTGGTGTGGCGAATGGGCGAACAGGAAAAGGCGATGGCGTTAATGCAGCATGCTGGCGAAACATTTCTCAACATTGGAGCCATTGCCCACGCGGCCAACGCTTGGCGCTCGCTGGCCGAGTACCAGTTCGAGCAAGGGGACTATGCGGAAGCCAGAAAGCTGCTGGAGAGAAGCAGCAGGACTTTTCTGCAACTCCATCGCCCCGCTCAGGCGACGCTATCGGCAATCATTCTGGCGCGGATTGAAATAGGAGAAGGACGGGATGAGCAAGCCGCCATGTTGCTGAAAACTGCAGCCGATATGCTGCTTCAACGCCACATGCCCTACCGCGCCGCAGAGGCATTGACCTGGCTGGCGACCATCCAGCTACGGCAGGATCGCTATGTCGAGGCGTCGGGTGCGATTCGGATGGCCAGGGAATTGGCCCCGCAACCGTTCCATGAGTTCGCCTGGCGCATCCAATTCATCCTGGCGAAACTGGCGCTGCATGCGAACGATCTCTCAGCAGTCAGGGATCATCTCAATGTGGCTATGGATTTACTATGGTCGTTGCGCCAGGCCGCGGCTTCCCCGGCGTCAGCCGCTCACCTGGCGCAATCCGCCCGCGAGGTTTATGCACGTGCTATCGATCTTGCCTTCCAGCAAGAAGATGACGCGTCTGCATTACGCACCCTGGAGGAATACAAGGCCGTCCAATTTGTGCATCGCTTGCAGCCTCCGCTCGACGAAACATCTGCCAGCGCAGCCATCAGCTTTCGGGCGCTGGACCAGATTCTGACGCCTTTACAGCAGTTGCGTCGCGCCATTCAGGTTGCGCGAGAGGATGAAAACTGGCAGCGCCTGTCGCAATTGGAAAAAGAATTCGATTATCAGGCCCAAAAGCTGGACGCAGTCCAGACAGCCTACTCGTATCTGCTCCGCAAGCCATCCCTGGACATCCAGCAATTGCGCGCCCGGCTCGATGCCAGGCACGGCGTCAATCAGTGGGGATGTTTTGTCACCGGCCTGATTGACGAGCCTGGCGGCAAGCGAAAACTGCATCGTTTTTGGCTGGATAGCCAGAATTTACTGAGCTCGACCAGCGATCTCAGCGCCATCGACAATCATCTGCTAAAGCTGGCCTGCCATCCAGAAGCAAGCTATCGCCAAAAAGTCCTGGATTGGGAGAATGGGCAGGCAGGTAAAATATGGACGAGGCTGGAGACCGTGATAATCCCCGCCCGATTCCGGCCTTTCATGCAGCAGCCGACCTCACTCTACTTTTCATCATCCGAAGAGCTTGCCACATTTCCTTTTTTCGCCCTGCGCCTCAATGGGGCTCCCCTGGGTCTGCAAAAACAGATGACGCAGCTCGCCTCGCTTCCGCTGCTGCAAATCCTTCTACAGCAAGACAAGGCGACGGATACGTCCACGCTGGCCGCCACGAAAGGCCTTGTCTGTGCAATCTCCCATCATCAGCAAAAGGGCTTCACCGCGTTGCGTCATACTAGGGCGGAGGCGGAGAGCGTTTACCACATGCTCGCACCTCAAAGCGTCCTGCTGCTGGACGAGACAGCCCGGCTTGCCGATGTGCAGCGGGCCATCGACTCGCAAGGAGCATCTCCCTTTGAACTGTTGCATTTTGCCGCCCACGCCAGATTGAATCCCTCGCATGCCCTGCTCTCCTACATCCTGCTTTACGACGACATGCTGTATGTGACGGACATTCTGCGCTGGCGACTGAATGCGAAACTGGTCACTTTGGCCGCGTGCGAAACTGCGGCCGGGCATTCATGGTCAGGCGATGAGCAGATGGGCTTACCGCACGCGTTTATCATCGCCGGCGCCCGCCGTGTCCTGGCTAGCCTGTGGCCGGTGGATGACGCGATGAGCGCGGCATTCCTGCAAACCTTTTATCAGCATTTGCATAAAAACCACATATCGGTGGCAGAGGCCTTGCAGCAGACGCGCGTAACCCATGCAAAACAGACGTCATCCCCTTACCTCTGGGGCGCATTTACCCTGATTGGGCTGATTTGAGGGTGTCGAAAGGCAAGGGCGGGACGAGCATATGTCCCGCCCCTGCGCAGAGGTGATTACCAGGGTTCTGTCCCAGGTTCGTCGTTCCAGATGGCTCCGAGCAGCCACAGCAATTGAAGGATAGAAAGCATGAGATTGTCTCCTTTTATGAGAGGAAAGATTGGAAAGCAAACTC
The DNA here is from genome assembly GCA_015493675.1 of Anaerolineae bacterium. Classification (GTDB taxonomy): domain Bacteria; phylum Chloroflexota; class Anaerolineae; order J102; family J102; genus M2005. Next base: position 1,071 of record WGCR01000462.1, on the reverse strand, counting down.
ACGTTTTGGGCGCCCATCCCGTGTACTACGTAAATGCAAAAAGCCCCGCCAGACCTTACATCTGACGGGGCTTTTTGCGAGTTTTTCTAAAATTTACTTACATGGCGTCTGTCGCCAATCGACGACGGCCCGACGCGGGCCTTCGGGATATTCCAGCTTGAAGGTGTCACTGTGGATGCCTGGTCCGGCCACCTGCATCGTGTAATAAAATGGCGGAGCGTACACGCTCAGTGCGGTCATCTCATAGCCTCCATCGCCGGAGACAACAAAATCATGTCGCCACTGATCGGGTCCCGGCGCTCCCATCACACGGATGACAATGCCTGAAAATCGTCCATCTTCTTTGTGAACATAGCCAACGGCCTCGCCCAGGCCGCCGCGAGAACGTTCGTATTGACGTAACTGGGGCGCAAAACAAATGACACTTGATTTGGGTGCTGCAGGTCTGGGCGTTGGCGTCGGTGCAGGAGGAGGCGTCACTTCAATGCCGTTTTCATTCATCAGGTAGATTTGGGCAGTGAATATGGTGTTATCGAGAGTGTCGTTGCCGCGGGCAGAGGTGATGAAATAAATAGCGTCACGTTGTTTGACATGAAAGGAGGAAACGCTAAAAGTGAAACCCTTCGTATCGTAAGGCTCCAGCGAGCCTTCCCACAGAGTTTTAACCAAGATATCATTGCCTTGCTTATCGGTGCGGCGTTGCACAATGCGCAAATCCACACCATTGCCGCCATAGCCAGCCCCTCGCTCTTTGCGGGCCTCGCCTTCGATGCGCAATGTCCCTTCGTAGTAGTTACTCCACAAACGGATGGCGTCGGAATTCCAACTGGGATAGCTTCCTTCTTTGCTCAAACGCATTTCTGGACTGCGTCCCCCCTTGGTCCATCTAAACCAGTTGCCATCTTTGGGCATCCAATCGAATTCCAGGGAACCGGGCGATTTGGAAGCGAGATAATACCAACGATTCGCACCCTGTTCAAGGCGAAAATTTGCGACAGAATCGGCCACGACGTAGTTGGTGGGGGGGACGGGCGTTGTGGGGGCAAGCGCAGCAGCTTCGGGGGGATGGTT